>CAZUTD010000105.1:0-6060 GCA_964623185.1 uncultured Clostridiaceae bacterium | reverse complement strand
GTAATCATTTCTGGATAACAGTATAGTAACCTTATCCACTCAATTCTATCAATTTTATTTAACTCCTCCAACAAGTTAGGCAACATATATTCGTTATATATATCCATGCCATATCTAGTAGTATCCTGTGCTATTAGTACAATTTCCCTAACACCTTTTTGTGCTAGGATTTTCGCCTCATTGATTATGCCTTCTATTGTTCTACTTCTATATCTACCTCTTAATTTCGGTATAATACAATAGGTGCAAAAGTTGTTACAACCATCAGATATTTTTATATATTCACTATGTGCCGATGGTTTATACAATCTCGGTAAAGATTCATCGTAAATTTTATTCAATTCGCCAACCCTTACACCCTTATTGCCCTGTAAACTTTGATTGACAATACTTTCTATTTCTTTATAGTTTCCCGTACCCAATATCCCATCTATTTCAGGTAATTCCTCTAAAAGTTCACTGGCATATCTCTCAGCCAAGCAGCCAGATACTATTAGTGCCTTTAGGCTTTTATTTTTTAATTGGCCAAGTTCTATTATTTTATTTATTGATTCTTCCTTAGCCTCCTCAATAAACCCACATGTATTTACAATAATTACATCTGCCCCATCTCTATTATCAACTGATTTATACCCACATTTATTTAGTACTCCTAACATAATCTCAGCATCCACTTGATTTTTAGAACATCCAAGAGATTCCAAATAAACAGTTAAACTCATAATCTTATCTACCTTTCCATGGTACTATTGTTCCATTATGAATATCCTCATTAATTTGATCATAATTTATATAAAGGCTTACCCACCATCCAACTATTTTTGTAAAAAGTGTGTCACCCTCAAAAAGCGCAAAATGACCCTATCATCTGAGTGACAGTACATTTTAATTTGATTATAATTGCATTACAATAATATCAACAGGATTTTTCTTCAAAATATTCCTCGCTTTTTATCAGGACTTGTCTAGGTTTACTGCCCTCATAAGGTCCAACAATCCCCCTTGCTTCCATTTCATCAATTAATCTAGCTGCTCTATTATAACCTATTTTTAATCTCCTTTGCAGCATTGATATAGATGCCTGTTGATTATCTATTATAATTTTTAGGGCCTCCTCAAAAAATTCATCTGAATCCATATCACCTTCCAAAACAATGCTATTATTAATTTGTTCCACTACATCTGCTTCATAATTAGGTTTGCCAATTTGTTTTTTTATGAAATCTACTACTTTTTCCACTTCTTTTTCTGAAACAAAAGCCCCCTGGATTCTTTTTGGTTTAATGGACCCCATTGGATAAAATAACATATCACCTTTACCAAGTAGTTTTTCTGCACCCCCCATATCCAATATAGTTCTTGAATCTGTTTGGGATGCAACCGAAAAAGCAATTCTCGAAGGGATATTAGCCTTAATAATACCAGTAATAACATCAACAGAGGGTCGCTGTGTAGCCACAATTAGATGTATGCCGGCAGCCCTAGCCATTTGTGCTAGTCTGCATATAGAGTCCTCGACTTCATTAGGCGCCACCAACATTAAATCTGCAAGCTCATCTATTATGATTACAATAAAGGGTATTTTATTATCATAATTCTTTTGGTTATATCCTGCTATATCCTTCACACCATTTTCACCAAACATTTTGTATCGTTGAGTCATTTCCTGTACTGCCCAATTTAATGCGCTAGTAGCCTTCTTGGCATCAGTAACTACAGGAATTAACAGATGTGGAATACCATTGTATTGGTTTAATTCAACCATTTTGGGATCAATCAAAAGCAATCTAACATATTCAGGCGTTAATTTGTATAGTAAGCTCAATATTAAGGTGTTTATACTAACACTTTTCCCCGATCCAGTTGCACCAGCTATTAACAAATGCGGCATTTGGGTGATATCGGCAATAACTGGATTGCCCGAAATATCCTTGCCCAACGAAAAGGGTAAATTTAAAACAGATGTTTTATATTTCTTGCTATCTATAATCTCTCTTAAGCCTACCAAGGAAATATCATCATTGGGTATTTCAATACCAATAGCAGCTTTGCCAGGAATGGGCGCCTCAATTCTAATGGCGGATGCAGCAAGATTTAGTGCAATATCATCACTTAGGTTGACAATTTTACTCACTTTAACCCCTACACTTGGTTGTAATTCATACCTCGTAATAACAGGTCCCCTGGTAACTTGCAAAACCTTGGCTTGAACACCAAAATTATTTAAAGTTTCTTCTAGTATTTTTGCCTTTGAAACAATCATGCGTTTATCTTCTTTGTTTGAAACACTATCAATTATATCAAGCAAACCAATCTCTGGTAAATTGTATTTATGTTTGCTTGGGATAGAATAATCCTTTATGACCAAATCTGACATTGGATCTGCTGTATTACCTCCCCCACTATCAGCACATTTATTAGGGGAAAGTTTTTCATCCCCTATAGCATGATTATCAGCGGAGGTGTAATCCAACACCTTTATTTTTTCCCCAATAACATTATTGTCTTCATTTATATCCTTATTTAAAAATGAATCGTTATTTTGTCCTACTTCTTTTGCAAGTGTTTTGTCTGGAATTAATCCTTTTTTCATAAAGTTAATAAAATTACCAATAATCCTTTTAAAACCAAGAAAACATTTTAATAAAGATATTTTGGTATACATAATCAACGAAATTAAAATTGTAGCGATTATAATAATATAGGTTCCAATCCGACCAAAAAACCTTATTAAATAATAGGTTATGTAGACCCCGATAATACCTCCACCTTGGCCGGTCGCGCTATTTGAAAATATTGTTTTGACAGAGAGATCAAAATTTTCACTTGATACCTGTTGTACAAAATTGAAATCAAGAAGGGACCTTGTGATTAAGACACATATAAATATAGTGATAAAAAATAAAATCCCCCTGAGTTCTTTCCAAAAAGGTTTATTTATGAATATTAAAACACCAAGAAAAACTAATAAATAGGGCAATGCAGAGCTGACATTCGAAAATAGACCCAACAACAAATACTTTAATCCTTGGCCTACCTTACCTGCACCATTATTTTGCAAAGCCGTTAAAAGAATTAGTCCCAACGAAATCATAAAAATACCATATACTTCGTTATTAAATTGTTGCCTAATGGTAGAAAAATCTTTTTTCTTTCCTTTTCGCCTTTTGCTCATGCAAACCACCTCTTCATTTGTACACATTATGTATTCTATCACAGTTTATCACTTATTGCCTTTTAAAAAATTATTTCTATAAAATATACATTTACAAATATTTATTAATTCCCATATAATAATCTTACAACATAATTTGCATTTCTACAAATTATAAATTTACACATAAAAAAGACAAAAATATTAGCATTAACACTTTTGTCTTTTAGGTAGATATTATTCTTTTAATTCAATTAATTCATGTAATTTTAGCATTGCCTTGTCCAAACCGCCCACCTGATTAATTAAACCATATTCGACTGCCTCTTCACCTATAAGAATACTCCCAACATCATTTGCTAATTCGTCCGTTGAATTCATCAGTTCTAAAATTTTTTGTCTGCTGATTGTGGAAGTTCTTACAATGAAATCTATGATTCTATCTTGCATTTTGCTAAAATATTTAAAAGTTTGAGGTATACCTATCACCAGTCCCGTCATCCTAATCGGATGGATGGTCATAGTAGCTGTTGGAGCTATAAAGGAATAATCCCCAGATGTTGCCAGTGGGACCCCTATACTATGACTTCCCCCTAGTACTAGGCTAACTGTTGGTTTTGACAAGCTATTTATTAACTCCGAAATGGCTAGACCCGCCTCAACATCTCCACCTACCGTATTTAAAATAACTAGCATACCCTCAACATTTGGATTTTCCTCTACAGCAACCAATTGGGGTATAATATGTTCGTACTTGGTTGCCTTGTTCTGTGGTGATGCTACTGTGTGACCTTCAATATGTCCAATTATGGTTATGGTGTGTATTTTCCCACTAACTTTGGGTATATTTTGTGTTCCAAAATTGTAAATATTGGATTCATTGGTATTTGCAATATCCATCCCAGTCATTCCTTTTCCATTGTCGCCGTTTTGGGTTTGATTTATATTTCTATGTATAATAGTTCACCCCTATTTATTATTTGGTATTATACAACTTATTTTTACCTTTTAATAAACATCTATTCCAATTTATTAAAAGTTTAAATGGGGTTTGCAAATAACGGTTACAAATACAAACTAAATTTATCTTTTATAAAGACCACCTTTTTATTTTATTGTCCTCCATCTCAATTATTATCATGTCATTTCCAATCTTTTTAATAGATTCCCATGGTATTTCAAAAAATGAATTGTTTGAAAATAAACTGAGCAAGCTTTTTTCACCTGGTATTAGTAGCGCGGCAATTTTGCCCGATTTCTCATCTATTAACAAATCCGATTCGGCTATAATACCTAAGCGACTTCCATCATACAAATTAACAATTTCTTTACCGCCCATAAGACTAAGTTTCATGGAATCCGTCCTCCCAACATATTTGTTTTTGCATTTATTGAACAATACTATTCAATATAAAATATATTGGTTGTGCCTGCTATTTATACTTAAAAAGCCATCATCATTGCGATATCAGGATTAATAATTTTTTAAATCCCCCTCGAGTAAATAGCCTTATATGAATTAGTTAGACTGTTTGCTTTAGAGATATCATATTATCTTTCAGTCATCTTGTTTTAACCTATATTTCCAACAATACTAGAAGCTATATTATTCAAATTAATAACTTTTTCGTAAACGGCCTCAATGTCTTTCATTCCTACATTATCAATTTTTTCAATTATTTGTTCTGGACTATGAACCCTACGTAAAAGCAATTCTGATCTTCCTATCGAACTCATTCTACTACTTGTACTTTCTAAGCCCAGAATGTAGTTTCCTTTTAATTGTTCCCTAGACTTGTTTAACTCTGATTTGGTTAGGCCATCCCTAACCAAATTTTCTAACTCTCCTAAGATTAATTCCCTAACTTCTTCTAATGCATTGGGATTCATAGCTGCATAAATTGTTAGCAATCCCCCTTGCTTATAAGTTGATGGATAAGAATAAATGGAATAGGCTAGTCCCCTTTCTTCCCGTATATTTTGAAAAAGTCTCGAACTCATACTGCCACCCAATATATTATTAACAACTAGTAATGGATATACTTCATCTTGCCCCAAGGCGATCCCCTTAAACCCTAAACAAAGGTGGGTTTGTTCCACGCTCTTTACTCTGGTGGATTGATCAAAATGATAATCGGTTATTTTTCCACCTGTTTTAATTTGTAATCCTTTTTCCCAACTCCCAAATTCATTTTGGATTGTATTAAATAACTTTTTTTCATCAAAATTACCTGCTATTGATATAACTGTGTTGTTGGGGATGTAATATTTTTTCATATAATCTAATATTTCTTTTTTACTTATTCTATTAAGTGATTCCTTAGTCCCAAGTATTGGTAATCCTAAAGCATTTCCCTTGAAAATTGATTGATATAAGATATCATGAACTAAGTCCTCAGGCGAATCTTCATACATACTTATTTCTTCACAAATAACACCTTTTTCTTTTTCTATGTCTTCGTTATCAAATCTAGAATTAAATAACATATCAGATAGTAATTCAATCGCAATTTCATAATGGCTATCTAATACCTTTGTATAATAGCAGGTGCATTCTTTGCTTGTAAATGCATTGATTTGTCCACCTATTTCATCAATTTGTTCAGCAATTTCCCTGGCAGACTTTGTAGTTGTGCCCTTAAATAGCATGTGCTCAATCAAATGTGATATCCCATTATTTTTGGGAGATTCATGCTTTGAACCCGTTTCAATCCAGATACCAATAGAAATTGACTTTACATGGGGAATGTATTCTGTTATTACTCTTAAGCCATTATCTAATGTGAATTTTCTGTACATTTTAGCCTCCCTCATAACTGTTTTTTTATTTTACATTATTAAAGTATAGTTCAATTTTCATCTATATGCAAATTAATCAGATAATACATTGCTAACAGTTCCAACCT
>CAZUTD010000104.1:3474-6077 GCA_964623185.1 uncultured Clostridiaceae bacterium | reverse complement strand
ACCACTATCACATCTAAATATCATTGCAATCAACAAATAGCCCTCCATGGAAATTATACCATGACAGTGATTTAGTTATTCACTAAACCCCCAACTGTTAAATCGATAACTATTTAACAGTTTCGGCACATCAGCCTTTCTATAACAATATTGAGGGTATCCCTCTTGGCACCTGTTATATACTCTTCTTTAGCGCGCCTCTATTTATTAATAGATATATTCAATTAATTACAAAGCCAATCTTGTTGCAGTTTTCCTAACATTGTAGGTAGTTTATCACACATCTGATTGTCTTGTCAACTAAATTTCCTTTTTTATCATAGATTTTACCAGCCTAAAAGTTTCTTAATAATAAAAATCATGTTGGCCTATGGTTTTCATATATTTTCTATTAGCAGTAATCCAAAAATTTGTAGATTTTTTTGGGTTCAGAAAATACAAAGCCTCACCTACTGGCCTGGACCCATTTAAAACATCATTGGCTGCCCGAATACTGTCCTTGTCAGGAGTATTGTATATGCTTCCATCCAGTACTGGCGAAAATTGTGTATGGCCATTTTGCTTATCAAAAATTACCTGGTAAAGGGTATTGGGAAACTTATGGCTAGTTACCCTGTTCATAATCACATTTCCCACGGCTAACTTGCCCTGGTAGGACTCACCCTGTGCCTCTGCATGAATAACCCTGCTTAACCAGTATACTTCATCCTCCCTTTGTGTTCCCCGTGAAGGAGATTGGTTTACAGCTTCTGCAATTTTAGCGCTATTGGCTGGCCTTTGGGTTTTTAATACCTGTCCAACATAAATAGTATCACCCGATAAATTGTTTATCGATTTAAGTTCATTAATTGTAAGCTTTGTTCTCTTAGCAATGTAAAACAAAGTATCCCCATTTTTTACCCTGTAGTCCTCCCCATCAATCATTGACATATCAGGGCTGGGTTCATTAGACACGGAAGACTTATTGCTCCCCTTATCTAGGGGTGGTTTTTCCTTGGCTAAATCTGCTTCCCCTGTTTGCCTTGTTTTTTCATCTTGTAAACTTTTAGTGGAATTTTCCTTATTTGTCTCCATACTCTCTTGTGTTCCTAAGTTGTCATTTATTTGATCTGTAACAATTTTTTGCCCTTCCTCAACCTTTTCCTGATTTACCCCTATATCAACAGGTTTTAAGTCTGTCCCCATTGATACAGCAAAAATAGTTATGACAACTATTAAAAGTAAGCCAAGAGCCAGTCCCTTGGATTGCACCTTCATATACACCAACCTCCCATAGAATGTACCACAAATTTTAACATAAGGAAGATTGGGTGTATATGTTTTATCTGGTTGTAAGTTTTGGTAATGCACAAGAACTTTAGAAATTAAAGCTTACATGTTCTTTGCCAATATCTTGTAACTTATGGCATCCTGTCATAATCATAGTTTCTTTTAATTCTTGTCCAACCTTCTTGGTATATAACTCTACCCCTTCTTTACCTCCACCATGGGCTGCTATTGCATATGTTCTACCAATTAAAACAGCATCTGCTCCTAGGGCTAGTGCCTTGAATATATCAGTTCCATCCCTAAAGCCACCGTCTATAAAGATTTTCATTTTCCCTCCCACTTTTTCTGCGATTTGGGGTAGGACTTCAATTGTGCTTAAGGTATGGTCTAAAACTCTACCACCATGATTTGACACAACTATACCATCAACACCGGCCTCTAAGGCCTTTAGTGCTCCCTCAACAGTCATAATGCCTTTTAAAATAAGGGGTATATTCGTAGATGCAACTATTTCTTTTAACTCTTCAATTGATTTTGTTGCTACAGGTTTTCCAAGCATGCCCAATACAACAAGTCCCGCGGCATCAATATCAATAGCCACTGCAATTGCCCCGTTTTCCTCGGCCATTTTAATTTTTTTAATTATTTCTTCATTCTTCCAAGGTTTGATAGTAGGTATGCCTATTCCATTGTTTTCCCCAATTACACTTAAGGGAATTTCATAATTATCATCTTTGACCCCATCTCCTGTGCAACCAACAACTCCAGCCTTGATACAACCCTCTATAATGGCCTGTGAATATGTTAAATCATTCATGGGTGAATTATAGTTCATATCTAAACCACCAATAGGAGCAGCTAAAACTGGGTAAGACAAAGTTTTACCGAACAATTCGAGGGATGTGTCTATCTCCTTAGCAGGAGCAATAGTATTTAAATGGATTTTTACTTCGTTTATCTTCTCCCGATTACGGATAAAGCCATTGCCAGTGCCCTTGCCCCCCGCTCCTGGCACCTCACCTCTACAAACTACACCATTACAGTCC
Source organism: uncultured Clostridiaceae bacterium (assembly GCA_964623185.1). Lineage (GTDB taxonomy): Bacteria > Bacillota > Clostridia > Peptostreptococcales > Natronincolaceae > CAYMGQ01. The sequence continues at coordinate 3,762 of CAZUTD010000104.1, read as the reverse complement.
CTACACACTCTGCATTTACTTCCTATAGCCTCTCTGGCATTTTTTAATACTTCACCGTAATTCATTTTGTTCTCTTCCTCTCCATCTATTATTTTTTGAATATTACATCTATACCCAATATTTCAAAGGGTTACACTTCTTTTTAATAAAATACGTCCATAAAATTTAGGTATAAATTCAATCTTTCTTGCTTCTAATCGATATCATTATTATTTCGCCAATGATTTTCCTATTCCTTTTACCTTTTATTACAAAATAACACAGTCATCCTTTTCCTTCCTTTTAATA
>CAZUTD010000104.1:0-3464 GCA_964623185.1 uncultured Clostridiaceae bacterium | reverse complement strand
GATTTATGATAAAATGTAAGTACATTTTTAATGTCTACATACTATATCGGAGGGAAAAATATGAAGAAAATATTTGGTGTAATACATTTTTTATTATATGGGGTTTATGTCCAGATTTTTGTAATACCAAGGATTAACAAACTAGACAATCCTGCTAATCCTGAGGAAAAAAGAAATTATATTAATAATGTCAGTAAGCGGTGGTGCGAAATTTTAATTAATGCTACTGGTAGTAGTATTGAAGTTAATGGCCTAGAAAACATACCAGAAGAAGGCCCTGTATTATTTATTAGTAATCACCAGGGGTATTTTGATATTCCCATACTCTTATATTATCTGCCCAAAACTTTGGGTTTCTTGGCTAAGATTGAAATTGAAAAATGGCCTCTTATAGGAAAGTGGTTGCTTTATCTTGAAGGTATATATATAGACAGGGAGGATATCAGACAATCCTTAACTGCAATTAAAAAAACTACTGAAACTTTGAAATCTGGCCAATCAATCATTATTTTTCCTGAAGGTACACGGAGTAAAAGTAATGTGCTAGGCGAGTTTAAACCTGGAAGTCTCAAGCCCGCACAAAGAGCTAATGTTCCAATAGTGCCAATAACTATTGACAATACCTATAAAATTCTCGAGGCTAACAATGACCGTAATTTAAAACCTGCAAATGTGAAAATAACTATTTCACCTGCAATCAATTTTTGTAACAAGACTAACAAAATGTCTAAGGATATTTCTAGCGAAATTTTTGAAACAATTAAAGCTAATTTAAGTTCATAAATCATAGATGGAAAAGGAAACATAATCTAATTTCACCTATATTAAATTATGTATTGTGGGGTGATATCATGAAAGAAAAAAAATATAATATCTTTATTATATTCCTTTTTATAATAGCTTTAATTTTATTTATACTAAGTAGATTAGCTAAGATTATTAGCATTGAGTATATATTAATCATAATTTTTCTTCTATCAATTTTAATACTTAATATCATCTATGCCCTGTACTGCCAAATTATTTCCAACAAAAAAATTGAAAACATTAGCCATGAACAAAATAAAAAATTACTTGAAAATATTATACAAATCAGTAATTCCGTTTTGACCCTTGAGGACCCCAAGGAGATTTTCGATTTGATTCTTTCTAAGGCTGTCAAATCCATAAGTGGTGCTAAAATGGGTAGTTTGTTAATTTTAAATGAAGATAACCAACTGGAATACAAGTCAACCATAGGGTATGATTTTGAAAAGTTTCGGAATTTAGTTTTAAATATAGAAGATTGTTTTTTATATGAGCAAACAAAAACAAATCTTAATAAGGCTTGTATCATAAGAGATATTCAAAGACATAATAAGTCCACACTAGATCAAACTACCTACAACAGGCTTAAGAAGGCTGGTGGTTTTATTGCAAAAACGACTATTTCTGCACCCATAAAATTAGATAATAAATTTTATGGTATTATTAATGTTGATAGTGATAGGTATAATTGTTTTACCAATATAGACTTAGCCTTTATGGAGTATTTTGCAATCCAAGTAAGCACTGCTATTAAAAATCATAAAACACTCAAGCAAATTCTTTATATGGCAAGGCATGATAATTTAACAGGTCTGCATAACAGACATTATTTTGAGGAATTACTTCCTAATTTATCACAAAGAGCCATTAGATATAATGAATCTTTTACTATAGCTGTATTTGACTTAGATAATCTTAAAATGATAAATGATACATTCGGCCACCAGGTCGGGGACCAGTTAATCCAGGAGTTTGCCATACATTTAAAAGCTTGCGGTAGAACAACTGATATCATAGCCCGATACGGTGGCGATGAATTTGTTGCTGTTTACCTCTATACTGATTTAAAAAAAGCTGATAAAATAATTAACAAGCTTAACAATACTCTTAACAAAAACCCCATATCTGTGAAAAAACAACAAATTTGTATAAAATTTAGTTATGGTGCCGCGCATTTCCCATCTGATAATACAGATATAGACCTGCTTTTTAAAATAGCTGATGACAGGATGTATACTCAAAAATATAGCAAAGACTATAAAAAAAGTAATTAATTCATCTTAGATGCATTAATTACTTTTTTATATAAAGTGATTAAGCTATAATCAATTTTAACTTATTTTTTTGATACAAAAGGATTATCCTTGATATAGTATCTCCATGGAAAATGTACTGCCTCCTCTGCATAATCAATATTAATTCGTTGTGTAGAAATTATAGCAAAGTTATCCCCGCCAGGCTTATTTGCAAGGAATAATTTATTTCCACAAAGATCCATCTCATTATTGTTTTTGTTAATCCCCATAGCCATTGATAATTTTCCTGGGCCATTAGATAAATTTTTAAGCCTCTGCTGCCAACCTTGTTTTGCTTCCTTTTTATACCTCAACTCCATCATTTTACTTACGCCTTCGACCGGCTCAATTGCCCTTACCAGGACAGCCGCTGCCCTACCCTCATCCTCCGTCACAACATTGAAGCAGTGGTACATTCCGTAGATAAGATACACATAGGCGGTACCTGGCAACCCATATAGCACCCTGGTCCTTTTAGTCATTAGGTTATTATGGGCATGACAAGCCTTGTCTATAGAGCCAATATAAGCCTCAACCTCAACTATTTTCCCAACCAGTTTTTCTCCCCCGAGATAATGAATCAAATATTTGCCCAGCAAATCTTTGGCAACCTCCAATGTATTTCTATTGTAGAATTCTCTATTTATCTTTTCCATAACTTTCATCTCTCCAGGTGAATTTTTTCATATTTATCATTGGAATTCTTCCCATATAGGATTAAATACAAGCTATATTATACCTATTAAATTAACTATTTGTGTTAATAAGAAGCATACCACAATTCCAGCTATTGTGGGAATTGCAAAAGATAAAAAGGTCCATTTAATGCTTTGGGTTTCCTTTTTTATTGTCAAAAGAGTAGTTCCACATGGGAAGTGCATTAATGTGAAAATCATAACTGATACCAGAGTTAACCAGTTCCAGCCCTTCTCTAATAATAGTATTCTTAGTGCCTCCATACCATTTAGCTCTAGCATGGTACCTGTTGACATGTATCCCATAACAATTATAGGGATAACAATTTCATTGGCCGGAAATCCCAGGATAAATCCAAGTATAATGTAACCATCCATACCAAGCAAGCTGGCAAATGGATCCAAAAAAGCTGCGCTGTGGTGCAGTATACTCATTTCGCCAACCATTATATTTGCCATTAACCAAATAATAACCCCAGCAGGTGCTGCAACTATTATAGCCCTACCCAAAACAAATAATGTTCTATCAAAAATAGAATGCAAAAGAATTTTTCCTACTTGTGGTTTTCTGTAAGGTGGTAATTCCAAAGTAAAGGTGGAGGGCAAGCCCTGAAGTATTGTCCTAGACAAAAGTTTTGATATAAATAGTGTAACAGCCACCCCAAAT
>CAZUTD010000103.1:0-6090 GCA_964623185.1 uncultured Clostridiaceae bacterium | reverse complement strand
AGCAGTATTTACACCGCAAATCACAATCATGGGCAATATGCAAGCACAAAGCCTTTATCACAGTATCATGGTCCCTGAAAATATCTTGATGAAAATAAGAGTCATTTGTAAATAATAAACCACTATCTCTTAATTTTTCTATTTCTTCAATAGCTTCTAATATATTGTCTTTCTTATGTTTGCAATTCAAAAAATCAATAATGGATTCTAATTTATAATCTGGATAATAATCTAAAACATCATATGCTACTTGATCAACTACATGGACAGCACCAGAGTTTACATCTAATACTATGTTGATACCTCTTTGTGAAAATTTATGAATCATTGCAATGAAACTCCTTCCTTTCGATTAAATCCACTTATTTCCTAGCATAAGCAAGCCCAATTAAGAAAAATAGTAAAAGAAACAAAATATAAATAAGACAATATTCTCATATGAATTTAAATCTATGATAAGTCCAGATTATATTTTTATATGCTAATGGACTGAAGTTAGATTTTTCAAGAAAAAACAGCAGTGAAAGTCCCCTGCTGCCTCTCCAATTTTATGTATTTATACATTTTATGTATTTATTTATTTTCACATTCCTGATTTGCAACAGTACAAGAAGTCTTGCAAGCCGATTGACAGGAAGTTTGGCATTCACCGCAACCACTCTTTTTTGTATCTTTAGATAAATTTGCACCGGCTAATGTTCTTATATGCTTCATATTAATTTCCTCCCTTTTGTAAAATAGTTGCTATAAGATTATATCATATTATGTAACTTAAAAAAAGTTGTTTATTTCATGTTTATTCCTATTATACCACCTATAACACCAGTTATAATTGCAATACAAACCTTATAAAACATGGTACGAGTAATTGCAATATAATTTGCAACAAATAATTTGCTTAATAAAATCAATATAAAAATATATATTATGGCAACCAAAGCTCCATGTGCCCACCCCTTTGTTTTCACATGTACCGCTGTATATATCGATGTATATGCAATACCAATAATCATTATAATTGAAGATAAAATAGGTACAACTCGCTCATCTACATCGGTATATGTCACAATTAGCGCACCCAATAAAAACAAAATGAGAAAAAGAATGTATCCGCGTGCCAATGCCTTCCCATAAATCCATTTGTTTGAAGCATTGCCAATATCCTTAATAGTAATATTTTTCATATTAACGCCCCCATAATTATTTATAGTAATAATTATGCGTACCGGGGATAAATATTCCCTATTATTCATGCATAAAATACCCATAGCAGTGGTATAAAGCCACTGCTATGCTAGCAACTATCTTTTATTAAGATTTGTCTCCCGTAATAACATTACCAATTGCCCATTTAGCAACAATTAATTTAGTTTTATCTTCACCAATTTCAATGGTAATATTATCATCGTCAATTTTTAAGACCTTGCCCTTAATACCACCAATTGTTACAATCTCATCTTTAATCTTTAGATTATTACGCATTTCCCTTGTTTTTGCTTCTCTTTTTTGTTGTGGCCGTATAATCAAGAAATAGAAAATTGCTAAAAACCCCAAAGGTATAATCAACCCAGAAAAGTTTTGAATATTTGGCATCCTCTTTCCTCCTTTCATATTTCTATTTTTAAATATTCAACATAAATATTTAATTTCCTCTTAAGATTTGAATATATCTTGTAAATAAGTATTATGTATGCCCGTCTGATTTAAAATTAAGTGTTTCTATTTTAACGAGCTAGAATCCATAAGTGTAAGCTTTTAAATATATTATGAAATTACATATTGCAATACTAACCTAACTTATTCATATATAATAAACAGAAATAATAATTTAGTTACATATCGTAACCATACTTGCTGAAAAAACTTTTTCTATAATCTAATAAATTATCTTTTTTAATTGCCTCTCGTATCTCCTGCATTAGTTTTAACAGAAAAAACAAATTATGATAAGTTAATAAACGCAAGCCTAATATTTCATTCGATTTTAACAGGTGTCTCAAATATGCCCTAGTATAGTTTTTACATGTGTAACAACCGCATTCCGGATCTAGACTTTGATAATCATTAATGTACCTGGCATGTTGAATAACAACCCTACCATGACTTGTCATGGCAGTGCCATTTCTAGCTATCCGCGTTGGTAATACACAATCGAACATATCTATCCCCCTAATTACACCCTCAATTAAGGAATCAGGGCTCCCCACCCCCATTAAATACCTTGGTTTATTTTTAGGCATAATTGGTGTAATGTTTTCCAGGATCTCATACATCATAGGTTTGGGTTCACCAACACTTAAGCCACCCACAGCATAGCCCGGAAAATCTAATTCTAGTAGCCCCTCGAGGCTTTGTTTTCTTAAATCTGTATACATTCCACCCTGGATAATACCAAATAAATTTTGTTCTGCAGGGTTATTATGGGTATCCCTACAACGTCTAGCCCATCTCAATGTTCGCTCTAGGGACTCTTTTACATATGAACGTTCAGCCGGATAGGGTGCACATTCATCAAAAGCCATCATTATATCAGAACCTAATGCGGTTTGGATTTCTATAGCCTTTTCGGGGCTAATAAAATGTTTTGAACCATCTATGTGTGAACGAAATTCAACGCCCTCTTCGCTAATTTTCCTAAGTTTTCCCAAACTAAACACCTGAAAACCCCCACTGTCGGTTAAAATTGGTTTGTCCCAATTCATAAACTTATGCAAGCCCCCAGCCCCCTGGATTACTTTATGGCCTGGTCTTAAATATAAATGATATGTATTACTTAGTATAATTTGGGAGTTGATTTCCTTCAGTTCCTCTGGGGTCATTGTTTTAACGGTTGCCTGAGTTCCCACTGGCATAAATATTGGGGTTTCAATTACCCCACGATTCATATGAATTTTCCCGAGCCTAGCACCGCTTTGTTTACATTCTTTTATTAATTCATAAGTTAAAGCCATCGTTTTCCGCCTTTCTACTTTATAAACATTGCATCACCAAAGCTAAAAAATCGGTATCCTTGATCTATCGCAACTTCATATGCATTTAAAATATTTCTATTCCCAGCCAATGCACTGGTTAGCATTATTAAAGTCGATTCTGGCAAATGAAAATTTGTTACCAATTGATCAATAACTTTAAATTGATAGCCTGGATAAATAAAAATATCTGTCCATCCACTACTTTTAGTAATTTGTCCATCTTGGTCCGCTGCCGATTCTAATGTCCTGCAACTTGTTGTACCAACAGCAATTATTTTTCCACCCTTAGCTTTTGTTCTATTAACTAGCTCAGCTGTTTCACTATTTATCATGTAATATTCAGAATGCATCTTATGATTTTCTATATTATCCACCTTGACTGGTCTAAAGGTTCCTAGACCAACATGTAGAGTAATATATGCAATTTCAATGCCTTTTTGTCTTATATCATTCAATAAACCCTCTGTAAAATGTAAACCTGCAGTAGGGGCTGCGGCCGATCCGGATTTTTTTGAATATACTGTCTGATAACGCTCATTGTCACATAGTTTTTTAGTAATATATGGAGGTAACGGCATTTCCCCAAGTTGGTCTAGGATTTTTTCAAATATACCTTCATAGCTAAACCTTACAACCCTTGTCCCATCATCCTTAATATTTAATACCTCTGCCATTAATAGACCATTTCCAAATTTGAACCTGCTACCTATCCTCGCTTTTTTGCCCGGTTTTACTAATACCTCCCAAGTTGACAAGTCAATCCTTTTTAGTAATAAGAATTCAATTTTGCCCTGACTTATTTCCCTTTTCCCTATAAGCCGGGCCGGTAGGACTCTTGTATCATTTAAAACCAAACAATCACCTGACTTTAAATAATTAATAACATCATAAAAATAGCTATGATTAATTTCACCAGTTTTTTTATCCAATATCATTAACCTGGAATGATCTCTTTTTTTCAACGGATTTTGTGCAATCAAATGTTCCGGTAACTGAAAATTAAAATCCCTTGTTTTCATCAATAGTATTCCACCTTTGTGTCCGTATAGTAATGGTTTAAAATTTCTAGATAACTATATCCTTCTTCAGCCATTTTTTTAGCACCCCATTGGCTCATTCCTAATCCATGCCCATGACCCCTTCCATTAAATTCGAAAGAGTTGTTAGTTAATTTAGGTGATTGCGGCCCTTCATTATAGGTTATCCCATTAAATATTTTTACATTAGATAAATCTTTGATTTGTGATATGCCTTTTGCAGAAATCAAAATTTCATTTTTTAATACACTGGATTCTGAACTTTTTGCTTTATTGTCTAAAACAAAAATATCTGTCCTATTTGCGTAATCGTCATTGCCATTAATTGTGAACCATGTGCTTTTCAATCCCAAAACGAGCCTTGCTCGTTCCTTGAGTAAAATTTCTTGCCCATTGCTACCCTGAATTGTTAATTCCAAAACCCTGCCATTTGGGGATACAGAGGTAATTTTGATAGCAATTATATCACCAATAAAAATATTTTCTTTCTCCAATAAGGCCTTTATCTGGTCTTTTGTAAGAATTTCATTCCAAACCGAATTAGGATGCCCTAATGAAAAATCGTCCCTAACACTCCTAATGTATGGGATCGGTTGGGACCAGATATTTTCACTATCTTCAGTACAACCACCGCTATTAGCATGGTAAAAAGCATCCACGAGTTGACCATTATAAGTTAAATGCGCAGATTTAGTTTCCATAACAGCACGATTAGTATTGGGATGTTCCTTGTCAAATCCCCCATAAGCTTGTGAACTAGTGGTACTGCATAAATCAAATCCTAAACTTCTAAATTTGTTCATATTCATTAGAGCATATCCCCTAGCAACTACTGCCTGTGCTTTTAAGGCTTCCATAGGCCATAAGGCTGGCATTTCATTAGGTATTACACCATACAGATATTCATCTAGGGCCAATTTATTTACTATAGTCATATCGCCCCCATTTACCCTTTTAGCAGTAATAGCACCGCGGTATTGTTTGCCTTCAACATCAATTACTGGTATCGATCCATTATTAAATCCGCGAAAATATATATCCGATTCAGAATTGAATACATATAGGACATTTCCCCTTGAATCTATGACTTGCACCCCTGTTGAGGAGGGGGAGGTCGTAATCATGTACTGCTTAAAATCATCATTAATTTCATACGCCAAATATTTTTCTCCATTGTTCCCCCCATGGGTATCATTTTGCAACACAATCATTTTTTCTTCCGACAAATCTAATAAAGGTATAAATTCATTTTCAACAAACTTTCCTACTTCGAATCCTGTGGTTGATTTTAGGCATATTGATGATTTAGAAGTATCTCTGAAAAACAAGCCAATTTCAATATAATCAGTCGCTTTTTTATTATTGTCAGCAAGAGATATATTAAACATTAATAGAGTTATTATTACGGTTAAAATAATCATAGTATTTCTTTTGTTTTCTACCATATAGGATCGTCCCCCTTTAGTTTTATTTCCTGGCAAACATTCTAAAAATTACTGATAATATTATACTCAATAATATACTACTTGCTAAAGGAAAATAAAAGGTTACATTGCCTTTTTTAAATAAAATATCTCCTGGAAATTTACCAAATCCAAGTTTGCTCCCAAACACAACTAAAAAACCAAAAATCATCATGCCTATGCCTATAAAAATAATTGTTTTCCCAAATGATTCCATTGTAATTTACTCCCTTATATGTGGAATATTAAAATGTTTGTAGGCCTTTTCTGTAACTACTCGTCCCCTGGGTGTTCTGTTAATAAACCCTATTTGTAATAAAAAAGGCTCATACACATCTTCAATAGTGTTTTTTTCCTCACCTGTTGAGGCTGCTAAGGTATCAATACCTACTGGTCCACCATTGAAATTTTCTATGATTATCTTTATAACCTTCTTATCCACACTATCCAAGCCCAATTCATCAACTTCTAGTAATAACAGTGCCTCTTTCGCTACAAATTTAGTTATTCTACCATCTGCCCTTACTTCTGCAAAGTCCCTGATTCTCTTTAGTAATCGGTTTGCAATACGGGGTGTTCCCCGTGACCTTGAGGCTATCTCTATAGCCCCTCCCCCTT
>CAZUTD010000102.1:2996-6139 GCA_964623185.1 uncultured Clostridiaceae bacterium | reverse complement strand
CCGGACTTACGGTTTGCTTTTGAGTTGGTTGATATTTCGAATATTGTTAGCAATTCGGGATTTAAAGTTTTTCAATCATCAGTTGAAAATGGAGGATGTGTGAAGGCTATAAATATTGAAGGATCTGAGGATAAATTTAGCCGTAAAGATATTTCAAAACTTGAGGAAATTGCAAAAACCTATGGTGCTAAAGGATTAGCATGGATAAAAATAACTGATAAAGGCATTGTATCACCAATTGCTAAATTTCTCACAGATGAGGAATTAGAAAATATCTTTAAATATGTAAAAGGTAAAGAGGGAGATTTATTATTATTTGTAGCTGATAATTTTGAGATTACATGCGAGGCACTAGGACATATTAGATTAGAGGTTGCAAAGCAATTAAAGCTATTAGATCCCAGACAATATAAGCTCTTATGGGTAACAGAGTTTCCTTTGCTAGAATTTGATAAAGAAGAAGAAAGATATGTTGCAAAACATCATCCATTTACAGCTCCAATGGATGAAGATATTGACTTGTTAGATACTGAACCACAATTAGTTAGGTCCAAAGCTTATGATATTATAATAAATGGTCATGAAATTGGGGGCGGAAGTATTAGAATATCCTCTTCGGAATTGCAGGAAAAAATGTTTAAATTACTAGGATTTACACAGGAAGAAACCAGGGAAAAGTTTGGATATTTGCTTGATGCTTTTAAATATGGAACACCACCGCATGGCGGAATTGCTTATGGATTGGACAGGCTAATAATGATTCTAACCGGCGAGACGAATATTAGGCAAGTAATTGCTTTTCCTAAAACACAAAATGCGACTTGCCCTCTAACCAATGCCCCCTCGTATGCAAGCCAGGATCAATTACAAGAATTAAATATTCAAGTGGGTAAAACTTTAGATTCTAAATAAGGACTTTATTTTACCGAGGAATATTTTAGCTTGCACTTGGAAGTATACTAATAAGGCTATTCATATTTGAAAAGTTTTTAGAAATATGGTATTATAATAATAACAAATGCCTACTGTGTGCGTGTATTCGGTAATGTTTTGAGCCAACACATTTACATTGGGAATCTAAAGTTTATTTATGTATTAAATGCCTTTAGAAATAAGGGACTTAAGAAATAGATAACAAGATACCCACCTGCATAGCAGGTTTCAAAACAATCGAATCACGGCATGGTGGGTATTCAAATAATATAAATTTAACCAATAACGATCTCTATTATTGTCTAGGGATCGTTTTATTTAGCTCAAGTTAATTTTTTATGATTTTGGGTAATTAATATATAAATCAATTGTTTCCTTAAGCATATTTTAACAAGATTTGTAAAATAAAAAACTAAGGTTGACAGTTAAAAATAAATTATATACTATTTAATAGGGGGATAATAATGACATTGCATGCCTTTTCGAGATCTGAACTAATTCTTGGTACTAATCCCTTAAACAAATTAAGGAATAGCACAGTTGCTATTTTTGGCATTGGTGGAGTCGGAACATTTGCAACTGAGGCACTTGCTAGAACGGCTGTTGGCAAATTAGTTTTAATTGATAATGATGATATATCCCTAACAAATATAAATAGGCAAATACACGCAACATATTCAACCATTGGGGAACCCAAAGTTGAGGTAATGAAAAAGCGCATCCTTGATATCAATCCAGAAGCAGAAGTGATTACTTTTAGACAATTATATAATGAAGTAACTGCTGAAAAACTTTTGAATTACAAGTATGATTATGTAGTTGATGCAATAGATATGGTTTCTGCTAAAATTGATTTGATAGAGAGATGCAAAATGAAAGGAATCCCAATTATTAGCAGTATGGGGGCAGGTAATAAATTAAATCCAACAGAATTTATTGTAGACGACATATATAATACAAGTGTTTGCCCGCTAGCAAGGGTATTAAGAAAAGAATTAAAAAAAAGAAATATTAAAGATTTAAAAGTTGTTTATTCGAAGGAAAAACCAGTTAAAGGCTCACAATTGGAGCATGGTTGCATAAATCAGGATTGTTCAATAGCACAAACTACAGGACACCAAATACCAGGGAGCATTGCTTTTGTTCCATCTGTTGTAGGACTTATTATTGCATCGGTAGTTATTAAAGATTTATTGCAGTGGGAATAGTGTAGACCCTTAATAAGGAGGTAAGTTATGAGACAATGTGGTGTAATTACTCAAATAAAAGATACTAGGGCGACAGTACTAATGCAAAGACATTCTATGTGTAGTAGTTGCAATGCATGTAGTATGGGCCACAGCAATAGAAAAATTGAAATAGAAGCGATCAATGATATTGATGCTCAGGTTGGTCAATGGGTTGAAATTGATATGGATAAACAAAACTTTTTAATGGCCACATTCATTGCATATGGTATACCATTTCTAACATTAATACTGGGAATATTTATGGGTACTCTTATTTTATCGAATTTACAACCTAATAAAAACACAGAAATATATGCCGCCCTGCTAGGATTTGTTTTTATGTTTACAAGTTACTTTATAATTAGAAAAAATGAAAAATCGTTTAAAACAAATAGGAGGTTTGTACCATCAATAGTTGGAATTGTTAATAATGATGATAGGATCTAATTATTAGATCCTTTTTTATATGCTAATTAAACATAAAATATTTGTGATAGATTGAATACTTAATTTGTATTAAATATTTTAAAAATAGATAATTGTATTTATACAAATTTTTTATTACATAATATGTTAACTATATTATAAAAGCGAAAGTCTTGTTATCAAAATATAAAAAGCATCCATGTTTACATAATACGATTATTGCAATCCCGATTTTAAATTTATGTCAAAATAGGAGATTATAAAGTATTATATAATATTTTATAAAGGATATCATAATAATGAATAATCTAATTTAGTACAAGAAATTAGAAAAATATTGTAAAAACTTTTAAATAACTTTATAATGAATAATAGATTATTTTTTAATGAAAGGAGCTAACAAATGAAATTTGATAATTTAAAGTCATTGGATCAGGATATTTACGAGGTGGTTTTGAAGGAGAAGAGTCGTCAAAATAAAAGTATTGAATTAATTGCTTCAGAAAATTTTGTTTCAGTAGCAGTTATGGAAGCCATGGGCAGTTATTTAACTAA
>CAZUTD010000102.1:0-2986 GCA_964623185.1 uncultured Clostridiaceae bacterium | reverse complement strand
AAATATGCTGAAGGTTATCCTGGCAAAAGATACTATGGTGGCTGCAAGGAAGTTGATGTTGCAGAAAATATAGCAAGAGAAAGATTGAAAAATTTATTTAAGGCAGATCATGCTAATGTTCAACCCCATTCAGGCGCCAATGCAAACCTAGGAGTGTATTTTGCAATTCTTAAACCTGGTGATAAGGTTTTGGGTATGAATCTATCCCACGGCGGTCATTTAACCCATGGAAGTCCTGTAAATATATCAGGTGTATATTATAATTTTGTTGATTATGGGGTTGATAGAGAAACTCAAATAATTAATTATGACGAGGTTAGGAAAATAGCACTAAAAGAAAAACCCAAACTTATTGTAGCTGGGGCGAGTGCATTTCCCAGAAAAATAGATTTTAAAAGATTTAGGGAAATTGCTGATGAAGTAGGTGCTTATTTAATGGTAGATATGGCTCATATTGCAGGATTAGTTGCCGCAGGATTGCATAGCAATCCCTGTGAATATGCTGATTTTGTAACTACCACAACCCACAAAACATTAAGGGGACCTAGGGGAGGGGCAATTCTCTGTAAGGAAAAATACGCAAAAATTATAGATAAGGCAATTTTCCCCGGAATTCAAGGGGGACCACTAATGCATGTAATAGCTGCAAAAGCAGTATCATTTAAGGAAGCTTTGATGCCAGAATTTAAAGTATATCAACAACAGGTAATCAATAATGCAAAAAAGTTAGAAGAGGAGCTTATAAAAAGAAATTACACCCTTGTATCTGGGGGGACAGATAATCACTTAATTTTAATAGACCTTAGAAACAAAAACATTACCGGCAAGGAGGCAGAAGAGCAATTAGAAAAGGCAGGTATTACGGTAAATAAAAACACCATACCTTTTGACCAGGAAAGTCCTTTTATAACTAGTGGGATACGTATAGGAACACCCGCTATGACTACCAGGGGCATGCGGGAAGATGAGATGATTAAAATAGTTGAAATAATGGATATGGTAATAAATAATCCTGCTAAAACTGTAGAAGCGTCTGATATGGTCAAAGATTTATGTGAAAAATTTCAGTTATATTAAATAATTTCAAAAAAATATTTTACAGATGTTTGGAACAAAAGGTAAGCTGCTAATTATAGACGCTTATCTTTTTGTGTTTGTACATATTTTGTTTCAGATAAGGAATAAATCAAATCTGAGGGATTATTACAACAATATTAAAATCAACAATAAAAAGTATAATACTTGAGTATGTTGTTTGTAAGAATCAATTTCCCCTTTTAATTGAAGATTTATTTTATTTAGTTTTGCTATATTATCTTTCAAAATAGTTGTTTCGGAACTTAGTGTATTATTATTTAATGAATCTTTCTTTATCATGCCGAATTCCTGGTATTTATCATTAGAGGGTAAAGTAGATAATTTTAAACATTCCATCTCCTTTTGTATATTTTCGTAATTATACTTCAAGTTATTAATCTCTTCTTTATAATTTTCTATAATATATTCCAAACTTTGCTTTTCTTGTATTAAATTTTGTTTTTCATCTTCTAATGCTTCTAAAGTTAATTTTTTGTCATTAGCTTTGCCGTCTTTTGGAATGAAATTATTATTAACTTTTTCATATTTCATCATACATTAACATCCCCTCGAAATTTGATAATGAATTTAAAACAATAAATCAATTTTAAGGTTTTTATATAGTCAATCCATGGATTAAGTATATAGGTTTAACTTATATGTAATTGCCATGGCGGGCTATGATTATAGACAACCTGGTCCCCAAAGCTCAAAACAAATTAGAATTAAAATGTATATATTATTAAAATATATGCAAATAGAAAATTAAAATTACATATTATTAGCACCATAAGTGAAAATGATTCATATTTTACAGTAAGGGGGAAATGTAAAAAAAATTGTATAGATATTAAATTATTATCAAAAAGGAGTTGAAATGAATGGAAAAAGGTCAAGAATTTAGTATAGAAACTATGCAAATTGATGAACCTTGTTGCATTGCCAATACGGGTTGTGTATTTGATGGAAAACTTAAAGATGTTGTAGGTGAATGTATTTTTGTTGATAAGGTCTATGATTCGGTAGCTTTTCACCTTCAGGGAATTCAACCGGTATCTAATGTTTCTATTGGATGTTTACCATCACAAAAATGCGGGCCAAGATCCAGAATCACAAAAATACTAGACATTCGGGTTAAAAAGTTCTTTAATCCTAATAATATTAATGATCATAAGAATTTAACTATTACACCAAAAACCACCCTGTCTGGGGCACAGTTTGTTTTGGATGAGAAAGGTAAACCTGTAGTGGTACCAGGTCCAGCAGGATTACTTCAATATTTAATTTATACTGATACAACAGAATGTGATGAAAAAAATCGTGGAACACCAATATTTGGTTCCCAAGAAATTGACATTACAGGTACGGTGTTAATAGAAATTGATGTAAAATATTTGGATGCATTAGGTGTGACACAAAGGGCTACTCTAAGAGGTAATGCACCAGTAAATCAAAAATTAACAAATTTCTTTGAATTATGTATGCCATCAGTATTTGATTCAGCATTTTTACCCCAGTTTACTGAATTTTGTAATATTTCCTTTCTTGGAAGACTAGCAACACAGAGTATAAATAGGGATATTACCTTTAATGTAAATACTGGTGAGGTATCAGCAAACCTAATATTGGCATTATGTGTTACATGTGAAAAGAAAATTAAAGTACCTGTTCAATTATGTGTATTGAGCACTGGTTTCTGTGAACAGGAGGCTAGGGAAAGACCCATTTGTGGTGAGAAATTTCCGCCATTATTTCCACCCCAAGTTAGTGAACCCTTTATAAATGGAGATGATTGTTAATAAAAAATAAAACTGATTTATTCTGATGTCCTAGGGCATCAGTTTTTTTTAATTGGAAAATATCATTATATAATTTATAATAGTGTTATGATAAAGAAGGGGAGATGAAT
>CAZUTD010000101.1:0-6174 GCA_964623185.1 uncultured Clostridiaceae bacterium | reverse complement strand
ATGTCTGTGGACAAGGCCTAATTCACCCCACCTGAATGGAAAGTCCCTATAACTATACATTTTAGTTTTATATATTAGTATCGATCCAGGGCAATTCATTGGTTTTATGGCATAATTCTCTTCATCTATATTTGTAAAATACATATTTTCTTTATAATGGTCCCAATGGCCGGATTGATGCCATAAATTCTCGTTTAAAATTAGGGGTGTTTTTATTTCCTCATACCCTGCCTTAGTGTGTTCCTCTCTCCAAAAATCCTCTAATATATTCCTCAGAACCATTCCTTTGGGATGGAAAAATGGGAACCCTGGTCCTTCGTCCTGCAAGCTAAATAAATCTAATTCCCTGCCGATTTTCCTATGGTCTCTCTTTTTTGCTTCCTCAAGTCTATGAAGATAATCTTGTAAATCCTTTTTTCTTTCGAACGAAGTCCCATAAATCCTTTGAAGCATCTTGTTTTTTTCATCTCCACGCCAATATGCCCCAGCAATACTCAATAATTTAAAAGCCTTTACCCTATCTGTTGATAAAACATGAGGACCCGCACAAAGATCGACAAATTCACCCTGACGATAAAATGATATAGCTTCATCATCATCTAATTCTTCAATTAATTCTATCTTATAGTCCTCGCCCATTTCCTTCATCAATTGGATTGCTTCATCCCTAGGAAGTTCAAATTTTTCTAATTCTAATTTTTCCTTAACGATTTTTTGCATCTCTGATTCTATCTTTTCCAAATCTTCAGGTGTAAACTTATGCTCAGAATCAAAATCATAGTAAAACCCATTTTCTATTGCTGGTCCAATAGCCAATTTTGTCGATGGGTACAATCGTTTTACAGCCTGGGCTAAAATATGTGAGCTTGTATGCCTTAAAAATTCCTTTCCACTTACATCCTCAAACCGTAAAATATTTAAATCGCAATCATTTTCCACCCTATGAGACAGGTCAAAATTTTCACCATTAATTTCCGCTCCCATGGCTACTCTGGCCAAACCCTCGCTTATATCCCTAGCAATATCATAAACAGAGGTGCCCTTATTTACCTCTCTTACACTACCATCTTTTAATTTTATTTTTACTTTTTCCATTACTTTCCCTCCTAATCTATTTTGCGTTTTGTGAACCTTAACTCTAGTTCTTGTATGGTAGAATATCTTTGTTAGAAAGCGAGCTTATAAAAACATCTCCGCTTCCAGTTAAAGCTTTTATTAAATACAAAAATCCCCCATCCTAAATAACTAGGACGAGAGATTAATATTCCCGCGGTTCCACCTAAATTGATATAAATCCACTTTGTTATCGATTATAATGTAATCAACAGTTTGCCTTTCACCTAAAGGTTAATAGGAAACAGCTAGAGGCGAGTTTTCAGTTATCCATATAAGAAACATTTCCAGCCTAGGATGCTTCCTCTCTTGATATTGGGTATAACAGACTTTTTTCCTCATCATCGCAATCTTATTATATTTTTAATAATTATACTTTTTATAAGAGTATTTGTCAACTATTTTCCCGATTTACATAAATATTATTCTCATAAAACAAAAAATGATTATCATAGTAAAAAGCAAGGCAAGATTTTAAGGCAAAAATATAACAATAACACCCTGGAACAAGCCAATAATAAAGCCTAAGACCCCACCCAGGATTTCAATATGTCTTAATTCTTCCTTGGCTATTTTTATCACAATTTCCTCAAGTTTATCCAAGGGAAATTCATTAATTTTGTCCTCAATCATTTGAGACAGATTTATTGATGCACTCCCTTTTTCTATAAAAGACTCCATCATCTCTGCAATAATTTGCTCACCCTCCTGGTTGATAATATCATCAATATAAGTTTGAATCATTCCTTTAAAGGCAGATGGAATAATACTAGGCAAGCGTTCACTTATTATCCCATTTATCTTGCCCCGAATTATTAAAATTATTTGAGCCTTGTTATTACTTTCCATAAGCTTAGACATAATATCTTCCATTGACAACAAATCATTCTCAATTGTTTTGCCTATGCTTGTCGCCACCTCAGTTCTTCTTTTTGGTATCAAACCCTGTATTTGAAAATTCAGCAAGGGGACATTTATTGGATCAAATGGTCTAAACAACAATTTTATTGCCAAAAGATTTGTTATCCAACCAATCAATGCACCAATAGTAGCCAATACCAATACTATTACAAAATTCATTCTTCCACCTCTTCTTATGTCCAATAAAAATTTGTTTTTTTATTTCCTCATTGATTATATCACTTTGTCCATTTATTGCAAAGAAAAATAGCCCCCTTTATATTTGAGAGCCATATCATTCTTCCTCTACATTAGCCTTTACCCTACACAAATCACAGTTGTCACATATTTTTACCTTGTTGACAAACACCCTTGATATTGTTTTTATAAGCTCCGGATTTTTCAGATTGGCAATCCTGTGTATAAAAATTTTATTGGGTGCTATAGTTATCAATGAACTGATAAGCAGGTCTTCATAGTTTATTTCATTATCCACCATTTCAGCAGCAATCATCTTTAAATAGTCATTATCAATTATTTTTCCGTACTGGTCATATAATTTATACTTATTATTTTCTTCTAACAAAATATGAACCTCATCTATCTTTGCCTCTTGAATATCTACAAAATATCTAAGGAGTTTAATAAACTCATTATATTCCTTATTAATTAAAAATTCCTCTACACCATATTCTACCATATCCTGTAGTGCAATAATATAATTTTTTAACCTAAAGGTAATGAATCCCCTTAGATTTATCATAGAATTTATTTTTAAGTAATGTATCAAACTTTCTATTATAGCAAGTTTCTTTTTATATGATTCACTATTTTCATCTTGATCCTGTTTTTTCTCTTTCTCCATTATAAGTTTTATATTATTCCGAATTTGCTTTCTTTCATTCATATCAAAATAATAGTAGTCGTAGTTTACCATTTTATTTAATATATCAGGTTCCTCATACAATTTAATATATTCATAAAGTGCATTAGCAACGCAATATTTAAATATATTTATAAAATCACTGACCGAATAGTTTTTAATACTTTTTATTTCCACATTATAATCCAGCCTATAAAATGGACCACTATTGATAATATTTTCAGTTATTTCAATGTCATCATTTTTAAATGATTCAATTTGCTTATTCAACAAACTTTGAAGCTCATCTAAGTTTTTTTCGACAACTATGGATAATAAATTCATTTAAAGATCACTCCTCTCTGCTTTAATAGTAGTATATGTTTTATTGTTCTTCATATTCTATGTCCTATAATACATATAATTGAAATTAAACCATTTCCATTAAAGGTATTAAACTTCCAAAATCCCGCAAATTATTATTAGCCAAAGAAAGAAAAGATTTGTTATGTTTTTTTAAAAAACAGTTAATTTTTTTAAAATCTTTATGATTTTTGATATTACCATAGAAAGCCAAAACCTTATTGTTTAAATACCCACAAGTTCCACCTATAAATCCATAATTTAATCCTGATAGAAAAATCCCCTCTGGATTAACAAATAGCGAATCAATGCCAAATTTTTGAACTTCCTTATGTATGCCTATATCAGATGTGATAATAGCCCTATCACTAATAACTGCTACTGAACATTTGCTATAACCTTGAGAAACATGAATCTTAAGATATTTATTTTTTTCGCAATGCTTTAATATTACATCGTCTGTATATTTCAAATTATGTATAAGATAATTCCCCACTATACAGATATTATATGCAATATTATCCGGGTAGTTCCTTTTTAGATATGTGTTTCCTTCGATTACATTAAAACCTAAACCTATCAAAATCGGTTTGTAATAATTGATTACATTAGGTGCAATTACAATATCATCCCCACCCATGGGTTGTATAACCATATCAGGATGCCATTGGACAGCCCTGTATAATTCCTTGCATTTGATTGTTTTTATTAACTTTATTTCTCTTTCTTGCAATTGTTGAATAATACCTTCATCAATTTCACCATCTATTAAGGCAATTTTAACCGGTTTTTGCGGTAGATAGGGCGTTTCTATATATGGTCCGCACAATGTTATAAATCCTCCTTATGCCATTTTAAAAACTTATTTATGTATCTTATTATTACATAACCATAAACCCAAGCCTTTAAACATAAAAAGAGGACCTTTGAAAAGTCCTCTTTTTTATGTTTAAAGATTTATTTTTTAGTTAATTGTAAAAAAACCAGTTTATCACTTATAATTTTATGCTTGACCCATAAACATTTCAATATCGCTTTCTACATCTGTAATACCGCCAATGCCAAAGTTTTCTACCAATACATTGGTAACATTAGGTGATAAGAAAGCTGGTAGAGTTGGACCTAGGTGAATATTTTTTACACCAAGATATAATAATGCTAATAAAACAATAACAGCTTTTTGTTCATACCAAGCAATATTGTAAGAGATTGGCAATTCATTGATGTCTTCTAACTCAAAAACTTCTTTTAATTTCAAAGCTATAACTGCTAATGAGTAAGAATCGTTACATTGGCCCGCATCTAGAACTCTTGGGATGCCACCTATATCTCCTAAATCTAATTTGTTATATTTGTATTTTGCACAACCTGCTGTCAAAATAACAGTATCTTTTGGTAATTGCTTTGCGAATTCTGTATAGTAATCTCTGGATTTCATTCTGCCATCACAACCCGCCATTACAAAGAATCTTTTGATTGCTCCACTTTTCACTGCTTCAACAACCTTATCTGCTAAGCTTAAAACAGCATTATGGGCAAATCCGCCTACTATTTCACCTTTTTCAATTTCAATAGGTGGCTGGCATTTCTTCGCATGGTCTATAATTTCAGAAAAATCTTTTTTACCATTTTCCTCTTCAATATGTTTTAATCCCTCAAAGCCTACAACACTAGTTGTATATACCCTATCTTTATAGGATTCCTTTGGTGGTATTAAACAATTTGTTGTCATCAAAATCGGCCCATTGAAAGATTCAAATTCTTTATCTTGTTTCCACCAAGCATTTCCATAGTTCCCAACAAAATGATCATATTTTTTAAAAGCAGGATAATAGTTTGCTGGTAACATTTCGCTATGGGTATAAACATCTACCCCAGTTCCCTGTGTTTGCTCTAACAATTGTTCCATATCTTTCAGATCATGTCCACTAATTAGAATTCCAGGATTATCTCTTGTTCCGATATTTACCTTTGTAATTTCCGGATTTCCATAAGTCGTTGTATTAGCCTTGTCCAACAGAGCCATGATATCTACGCCAAACTTACCGGTTTCTAAAGTTAATGCAACTAAATCATCAGCACTTAAACTGTCATCTAGGGTAGCCGCAAGACCCTTTGCAATGAACTCAAAAACATTAGCATCCTTGAAATCTAGTACATAGGCATGCTTAGCATAGGCTGCCATACCCTTTATACCATAGGTAATAAGTTCCCTAAGTGATCTTACATCTTCATTTTCTGTTGATAAGATTCCAATTTGTTGTGCCTTATCTTCAAAATCCTCAACAGTATTAGCTGTCCATATGGCTGCGTCCGGCAAGTTGTCAGCCAATTTGCCCCCACCTTCTAATACCTGTCTTTTTAGTTCATCCCTTAAAACCAACCCTTGCTTAATTCTATCAACAAAAAACTCCTGATCAAAATTAGCGTTTGTAATAGTAGCAAATAAACCTTCAAATACAAATTTATCTGCCTTATCGGTCTCAAGCCCTAGCTGTTTTGCTTCTAGGTTGAAAATAGAAATTCCTTTTAAAACATAAATAAGTAAATCCTGTAAGTTTGCAACATCCTTCGTTTTTCCACATACTCCCCTAATTGTACACCCTGTTCCCTTAGCTGTTTCTTGACATTGGTAACAAAACATACTCACATTCATCCCTCCATATCATGTTTTTTATTAATATTAGAAGCTCCCTTAACATTCATTTTAAGTCTATGATACTTAGAAGTCAACAAAAAAGCCTGTGATATTTGTCACAAGGCTCTTTTTTACACCAAATTATGCAGTTAAATTATGTTTTTCCGCTTCTACATTTAACCCAAATACTATTAGATTTTAATTTATATCATTTACTATTTGACAACAGGATTCTTGCAGGTTTTTTGGAGGCGGCACCCAGATTTGAACTGGGGAATAAAGGTTTTGCAGACCTCTG
>CAZUTD010000100.1:0-6207 GCA_964623185.1 uncultured Clostridiaceae bacterium | reverse complement strand
TAGTAGAACAAATCATCCGGCCTACGGGTTTATTGGACCCTCTTGTGGAGGTAAGGCCAATAAAAGGACAAATTGACGACTTGGTAGGGGAAATCCATCAAAGGGTTAAGAAAAATGAAAGGGTTTTAATTACAACCCTAACCAAGAGGATGGCTGAAGATTTAAGCAATTATTTATTAGATGTAAATATTAAGGTAAGGTATCTGCATTCTGATATTAAGACGATAGAGAGAATGGAGATTATAAGGGATTTGAGATTGGGTGAATTTGATGTTTTGGTTGGGATTAACCTCTTAAGGGAAGGACTGGACTTACCGGAGGTAAGTTTAGTTGCTATTTTGGATGCAGACAAGGAAGGATTTTTAAGATCTGAAACTTCTATGATACAGACCATTGGCAGGGCCGCAAGGAATGTAGAAGGAAGGGTAATTATGTATGCAGACAAGATAACAAAATCTATGAAAACTGCCATAGATGAAACTGAAAGAAGAAGAAAAATTCAATTTGAATATAATCAAAGGCATAATATTATCCCCAGATCTATAGTAAAAAGAATCCATGATGTTATAGAGGCTACAAAAGTGGCTGAAAAGAAGGAAGAGTATGCAAGTATCCGTAAAGAAACGAAAAAATATAGCAAGGAAGATTTGGATAAGATGATTAAAAACTTAGAGTATGAGATGCACCAGGCAGCTGAGGCTTTAGAGTTTGAAAAAGCAGCTGAAATAAGGGACACAATACGGGTATTAGAAAAACAAGAATGAGATAAATGAGGTGTGATTGTGGTAAAGGACAAAATTATTATCAGGGGAGCTAAAGAACATAACCTTAAAAATGTCAATTTGGAAATCCCCAGAGATCAATTTGTAGTATTAACCGGATTGTCCGGTTCAGGAAAATCTTCATTGGCCTTTGATACCATATATGCCGAGGGTCAAAGAAGGTATATAGAAAGTTTGTCTTCATATGCAAGACAGTTTTTAGGACAAATGGAAAAGCCTGATGTGGAATATATTGGGGGGCTGTCCCCAGCAATATCAATAGACCAAAAGTCAACTAACAAAAACCCTCGATCTACCGTGGGGACTGTAACCGAGATATATGATTACCTAAGACTGCTTTTTGCTAGGATAGGTATTCCCCATTGTCCCGAGTGTGGTATTGAAATCAGACAAATGACAATAGAGCAAATTGTGGATAAGATAATGGAATTAGACCAGGGTACTAGGCTGCAAATACTTGCACCCATAGTTAGGGGAAAAAAAGGGGAACATCAAAAACTTCTAGAAGAAATAAAGAAGGAAGGTTTTGTAAGAGTTAGAGTTAACGGGGAGATTAGGGAAGTTTATGAAGAAATTAAGTTGGAAAAAAATAAAAGGCATAATATCGATGTTGTAGTTGATCGGATTATTATAAGGGAAGATTCTGCCCAACGCTTAGCTGATTCCATAGAAACTGTTTTAAGATTAACAGAGGGATTGGTAATTGCTGATGTCATTGATGGTGAGGAACATCTTTTTTCTACCAAATTTGCCTGCCCCCACCATGGCATCAGTATTGAAGAGTTAGCACCCCGTATGTTTTCTTTCAACAGTCCTTTTGGAGCCTGCCCCGAATGTAATGGTATAGGTTATATGAAGATTGTCGATCCTGATTTGGTTATCCCGGACAGGGATTTAACTATAAGGGAAGGGGCTATAGACCCCTGGAAAAGTTCTAGCGGTAATAATGAAAATACTTACTATTACAAAATGTTGGATAGTATGGTCAAAGAATATGGTTTGAATGTTGATACGCCCATTAAAGATATGCCGGAGGAATTTATTGAGGATATTCTTTATGGTGTGGGAAATAAAACAATTACCTTTAAATATGAGTCAAAATATGGTGGAAACCGGACTTATTCGGCACCCTTTGAAGGTGTTATTCACAACTTGGAAAGAAGGTATAGCCAAACAAATTCTAATTATGCCCAGGATAAAATCGAGGAATATATGAGGGAAATGCCGTGCGCAACCTGTAAAGGAACAAGGTTAAAACCTGTTATCTTAGCTGTAACAGTGGGGGGAAAAAACATCCACGAAATAACCCAAATGTCCGTAGGAGAGGCCAAGGATTTTATTGATAATCTAGATTTAAATGAAAGACAGGCTTTCATCGGCAGACAAATTTTAAAGGAAATACGCGAGCGATTAGGATTCTTAGAAGATGTAGGTTTAGGTTATTTAACATTGGCGAGAAATGCAGGGACCTTATCAGGGGGTGAATCGCAAAGAATTCGATTAGCAACCCAAATTGGTTCTAGTTTAGTAGGAGTATTATATATTTTGGATGAACCAAGCATAGGACTTCATTCAAGGGATAACGATAAACTTCTAAAAACCCTCCGTAGCCTGACCGACCTGGGCAATACTGTGATTGTGGTAGAACATGATGAGGATACTATGTTATCGGCAGACCATATTATAGATATAGGGCCAGGGGCGGGACTTCACGGCGGGTATATTGTTGCACAGGGCAGTATAGAAGACATAAAAAAATGTGAAGATTCTATAACTGGCCAATACCTAAGCGGTAAGAGAAAAATAGAGATTCCGCATGAGAGACGAAAACCTAACGGGAATTGGATTTCTGTTAAGGGGGCCAGGGCAAATAACTTGAAAAATATAGATGTTAATATTCCGCTGGGCGTTTTTACTTGTGTTACCGGTGTATCTGGCTCGGGTAAAAGCACCCTAGTAAATGAAATACTCTACAAAAAAATAGCCCAAGAATTTTATCGTGCTAAAAATAAACCTGGTGATCATGACAATATAAAAGGTTTGGAAGAAATTGATAAGGTTATAGAAATCGATCAATCCCCAATAGGCAGGACACCCAGATCTAATCCAGCAACCTATACAGGTGTCTTTGATTATATTAGGGATGTTTTTGCCGAAACTCCCTATGCAAAGATGAGGGGATATAAAAAAGGAAGGTTTAGTTTTAATGTAAAAGGAGGCCGTTGCGAGGCTTGCAGGGGGGACGGGATTATTAAAATCGAAATGCATTTTCTTCCCGATGTGTATGTACCCTGTGAGGTATGTAAGGGACAGCGTTATAATAGGGAAACCTTGGATGTTAAATACAAGGGAAAAACCATAGCTGATATTTTGGCAATGAATGTAGAGGAAGCTCTGGAATTTTTTAAAAACATTCCTAGGATTAAAAATAGGCTGCAAACTCTTTTTGATGTAGGCCTAGGCTATATAAAACTTGGCCAGCCTTCAACACAATTATCTGGGGGCGAAGCCCAAAGAATTAAATTGGCATCGGAACTCAGCAAAAGAAGTACTGGAAAGACCTTGTACATCCTGGATGAACCAACAACTGGACTTCATATAGCTGATATTCATAAACTTGTAGAAGTTTTAAACAGATTGGTTGAATCGGGGAATTCCGTTTTGGTTATTGAGCATAATTTAGATGTTATTAAAACTGCAGACTATATTATTGATCTTGGGCCGGAGGGTGGAAATGGCGGAGGATTAATCGTTGCCCAAGGTACGCCAGAGGAAATTATTAAAGTAAGGGAATCATATACTGGTTTATTTCTAGAAAAAATAATTGCTAACAATGGAAATGGTAGAAAACAATAAGTTCTACCTATGGTTAAATAGCAGGGGGCAATACTATGTTTGATATAAAGGAACAGTTAAGATTATTACCGGATAAACCTGGGGTTTATTTAATGAAGGACAGGGAAAATGAAATTATTTATGTGGGGAAGGCCATATCTTTAAAAAATAGGGTAAGGCAATATTTCCAATCATTAAAAAACCAGCCTCCAAAGGTAAGGGCCATGGTTGCAAATATACGGTCGTTCGAATATATAGTTACTGATAGCGAACTAGAGGCCCTTATACTGGAATGCAATCTGATTAAAGAAAATAGGCCTAAATATAATATTTTATTGAGGGATGATAAAACCTATCCTTATATTAAGGTTACAATTAAGGAGGACTATCCCAGAATTATTAAAACTAGAAATTTCAAAAAGGATGGGAGCAGATATTTTGGTCCTTATTCAAATGTATCCGCTTTGAATGAAACTATGGAGGCAATCCATCAATTATTTCCAATAAGAACATGTAAAAGAAATATTAAAAACTCAATAGAAAAGAAGGAAAGACCCTGCCTCAATTACCACATTGGCAAATGTGTAGGGCCTTGCACAGGGAGGGTGGACCCCCAGGACTACATGGAAATGATTAGGGAAATTATTATGTTTTTGAGTGGCAGGGAAGACGAATTAATAAAGAAGATGGGAATGGAAATGAAAAAGGCGGCACAAAATTTAAATTATGAAAAGGCTGCCTTATATAGAGATCAATTAATAGCACTGGAAAACATAGTAGAAAAACAAAAAATTGTTTCTAGCCATGATATTGACCAGGATATTATTGCCGCTGCCAAGGATTCCGGGGAAAGTTGTGTACAGGTGTTTCATATAAGGGCTGGCAAGGTTGTACAGCGCCACCAGTATTTTCTTTCCATTAATAATGAGGATGTAGCAATAGGTCATATATTGTCCTCATTTGTAAAACAATTTTATAATAACATGACTTTTATACCCAAAGAAATTTTGGTTGAAGAGGATTTGGAGGACAATGAATTAATCCAGAGCTGGTTATCTGACAAAAGGGGCAATAAGGTTACCATACGAAAACCCAAAATAGGTGAGAAAAAACAATTAATGGATATGGTGAAAAAGAATGCGACTTTAATGATGGAAGAAAGAAGAGAAATTAAGATAAGGAAAAAAGAGCAAAAAGCAAGGATTATGAATGAGTTGCAGGAAAAATTAAATTTAGAAGAAATGCCTTATCGCATTGAGGCATTTGACATATCAAATATCCAGGGGGTTGAATCAGTGGGATCTATGGTAGTGTTCGAGGACGGCAAAGCAATTAATAAAGATTATAGAAGGTTTAAGATTAAATCTATAGATGGCGCTAATGACTACGGAAGCCTGGAGGAAATAATATCAAGACGCTTTAAAAGAGGCCTAACTGAAACAAGGCAACTTATTGAAGGTAAATTAACTTTGTCAGAGGGAAGATTTTCTAAATTTCCGGACTTGATAATGGTTGATGGTGGTTTGGGACAGGTCAACATTGTGGAGCGTACCCTACTAGCTCTGAATATAGACATTCCCGTTTGTGGAATGGTTAAAGATAATAAACATAGAACCAGGGATATAATTTATAGGGGAGAGGAATTAGGCCTGGAAAAATCCTCAAGCCTCCTGCATTTTGTAGCAAGAATACAGGATGAGGTCCATAGGTTTGCTATTAGCTACCACCGAAGTTTGCGGAGGGAAACAGCCTTGTCCTCAATTTTGGAAGACATTCCGGGAATCGGGACAAAAAGACGGATTGCTTTAATGCAACATTTCAAGGGTATTGACAGAATTAAAAAAGCTACTAAAAGGGAATTGATGGAGGTAAAAGCCCTGAACAAGGCAAATGTTGAAAGTATTTACAATTATTTTAACAAAGATTAGTAAATACAATTTTCAATTAAAGTGGCCATTCAAATTAAAGCTAAAGAATTCGTAATAACTATTGATTTTAAATAGCATTTATTATATATTAAAAGTGGTTGCAATGAAAGCAATCCAATTTAATAATACAAAAACAAGTCTATTTGCAAAGGCATTTCAAACAATCCAAGACCTTCAAAAAGTTTTACAATATGAATATTAAACAAATTAAATTTGACAATGGGGTTTGTGGGTTACTCCGCAAATTAAAATCAATTATTTAACAAAGTTTAAGACCTCATACAATTAATTATAAAACAATAGTAAAGTAAAAAAATTTAAACAAATTTAATTTTAATATAAAATAATTTTAAGAATACCATATTTTATATTATTTTATAATAATTATATATTCATAAAAAAGGAGGGACATTATGACAAAAGAAATTTTAACTGAGGAGAATTTTGAAAAACTGCAAAGGGTTATTGATGAAAACAGAGGAAAAAAAGGTGCATTAATGCCAGTTTTGCATGAAGGACAAAAAATATTTGGCTGCCTTCCATTGGAGGTTCAAAAAAGGATATCAGAAGAACTCAGGGTACCTCTAAGTGAAGTTTATGGTGTTGTAACTTTTTATTCACAATTTTCATTGGAGCCCAAGGGAGAATATGTGGTGGGTGTT
>CAZUTD010000099.1:0-6227 GCA_964623185.1 uncultured Clostridiaceae bacterium | reverse complement strand
TGGTAGGGGTGCTCCACCGCCACCAATACATCCAGCGGGGCAGCCCATAATCTCTATAAAATGGTATTCAGCCTCTCCTGCTATAACTTTATCCAGTATTTTTTTTGCATTACCGGTTCCACTCGCAATAGCTATTTTGACTTTCGTACCAGCCACATCTAGTTCAGCTTCCTTTACCCCTTCTAACCCTCTAACTTCAATATAATCTATCGCATCCATTTCACCTTCTGTCAGGATCCACACTACTGTTCTAAGTGCAGCTTCCATAACACCACCCGAGTTAGCAAAGATTCTACCTGCACCTGTTCCCTCACCCATTAAAAGGTCAAAGTTTTCATCCTCTAATGAAGGTAAGTCAATACCTTTGATTTTGAATAGCCGTGCAGTCTCTCTTGTGGTCAAAACTACATCTACATCCTGAATCCCATTTTGGCTCATTTCAGGTCTATTAGCCTCAAATTTCTTGGCAGTACATGGCATAAGTGATAAGTGGAAAATATCCTTTGGATCCACCCCGACTGTTTCTGCATAATAGGATTTTACCAGGGCACCAAACATTTGTTGTGGTGATTTACAAGATGATACATTATCCAATAATTCTGGATAGCTTTGTTCAACAAATTTAATCCAGCCCGGTGAGCATGAGGTTATTAATGGTAAATTTTCACCAGCTTTCATCCTATTTAAAAATTCAGTCCCCTCTTCCATAATAGTCAAATCTGCAGAAAAGTCAGTATCAAAAACCTTGTCGACACCTATTAGCCTTAAGGCAGTTGGTATTTTGCCTGTTATATCTGTTCCCGGGGCCAAACCAAATTCTTCCCCTATAGTATTTTTAATAGCTGGAGCCATTTGAACCACAATATGTTTGTTAGGATCACTTAAGGCTGCCAAAACCTTGTGTACTTCGTCCTTTTCGGTTAGGGCTCCTACTGGGCATACTTTAACACATTGCCCGCAGTTGATGCAATCTGTCTCTGCTATTGCCACATCAGATTTTGTTGTTATATAGGTACCCTTATCATTTTCTACTTTTGTATAAACACCTATCCCCTGAACATCATCGCACACCCTAATACATCTTTCACAAGCTATACATTTATCCATATCCCTTACTATTGCATGGCTAGATATATCTAGTCCCCTACTCTTAATTGTTCTTTCCTTTGGATTTACATCGTAATAATACGCAAGATTTTGTAATTCGCAATCACCACCGACGCGAATACAGGTCAAACAATCATTTGGGTGAGTTTTTAAAATTTCATTTAATCTCTCTTTTCTTGCGGCAACCACCTTGTCAGTTTCTGTTTTGATAACCATACCCGCTTTTACCTTTGTTTCGCAAGATTTCACTAATTCTTCTTGACCCTCTAGCTCTACTAGGCACATATTACAAACCGCAGCTGGTTCTAAATCTGGATGGTAACAAAGTGTAGGTATATTAATACCGATTTCTTTGCAAACTTCTAAAATAGTCTTGCCTTCGGCCGCTGACATGGACTCATTATTTATCATGAAACGAATTTTTGACATGCTTAGTCCTCCTTTAAGGGATTGATTTACTCCGCCTTTTGTACCTAATTTGTACACTTAAAGCATATTATATTTTACCAAGCAATCAAAGTCAAAATACTTTGATTGCTTGTCAACCTTTTTATGCTTTCTTTTCCAATCTTACACCTGTAACTTTATATCCTGCAGTTTTACTATATTTATCTAAATACTCACTACCAACTAAAATATTTGCACTGTCAATCCAATGAAATGCCATATATACAACATTCTCGTCAGTTAAGTTGGTTAATACAGCTCTGGTTTCTAACTTACCCCACCTCGAAGTAACCTCAACCATATCCCCATCCTTAATACCCTTCTTAACCGCTAGTTTTTCATTAATTTCTATATAGTGGTCAGGAGCCAGGCCATGTATGCCCTCGGTTCTACCTGTCATACTAGCATTGTTATACTGTTCTAAAATTCGTCCTGTAGTTAATATTATTGGATACTCATCTCCGGCCAATTCTGGGGATTCTTCAAACTCTAAGGCCATAAATAGACCCTTACCCCTAACAGGCTTTTCAGCATGAAGGAATTTTGTTCCCGGATGGTCTTGGGTTGGGCATGGCCATTGGAGTCCTATATTATCTATTCTTTTATAGGACATACCTGCATACTGAGGAGTTAATGAGCACATTTCGTCAAAAATTTCTTCTGTATTATTATAATTAGCATCATAGCCTAATCTCCTCATAATTTCAGAAATTATTTCCCAATCAGCCTTAGCTTCTCCCGGTGCATCCACAGCTTTTCTAACTCTTTGTACCCTTCTTTCAGTATTAGTAAAGGTACCATCTTTTTCAGCAAAACAAGCTGCTGGTAATACAACATCAGCAAGTTCCGCAGTTTCTGTTAAGAATAAATCCTGGACAATTAAAAATGTTTTTTCCATAGCAGCCCTTACATGATTAGTGTTAGGGTCTGTAACAACTGGGTCTTCTCCAAAGACATACAATATCTTAACATCTCCCGCCACCGCAGCATCTGCTACTTCAGGAATTGTTAATCCTATATTGTTTGGAAGTTTAGTACCCCATGCTTTTTCAAATTTTGCAACCGCCTCTGGATTGGTAACCGCTTGGTAACCACAGAATACATTTGGTAAAGCTCCCATGTCACAGGCGCCTTGCACATTATTTTGTCCCCTAAGCGGGTTTACTCCTGTACTTTCTCTACCTAAATTCCCTGTAACCAATGCTAGATTAGATAAGCTCATAACATTTTCGGTGCCATCATGGTGTTCAGTAACACCCAATGTATATAAAATGCTGGCCTTATCTACTGAAGTATATAATCTTGCTGCCTTACGGATATCCTCCGCATCAACTTCACAAATTTTTGCCGCATACTCAGGGGTATATTTTTTAACAGTTTCTTTTAATTTATCAAAGTCTTCTGTATTATTTTCGATATAATCTTTGTCCTCCAAGCCCTCTTCTAATATTACATTGATTATTGCATTAATTAATGCAATATTAGTACCTGGTTTTACCTGTAAATAAAGCTCGGCATCCTTTGTCAAAGGAATAGCCATAGGATCTATAACAATAAGTTTGGCGCCTCTATTTACCGCCTGTCTTACCTGGGCACCAATTACTGGATGTGCCTCAGTTGTGTTAGAACCACATACAAATAAGACTTCAGCCTCTCTTATTTCAGCAACGCTATTTGTCATGGCTCCACTACCTAATGTAGTTGCAAGACCTGCAACTGTAGGAGCATGTCAGAGGCGTGCACAATGGTCAACATTATTGGTTCCAATAGCGGCCCTCATTAATTTCATCATTAAATAGTTTTCTTCATTCAAGGCCCTAGCGGATGAAAACGCAGCAATTGAATCTGGCCCAAATTGTTCCTTTGTCTCTTTTATTTTGTTTACTACAAGGTCAAAAGCTTCTTCCCATTCGACCTCTTCTAATACACCATTTTTCCTAACCAATGGTTTTCTTAGTCTATCCGGATGATTTACGAAATCAAAAGCAAATTTACCCTTAACACATAATAATCCTTCATTTGAAGGACCCATAGCTGGTTGTACCTCAACCACCTTGTCATCTTTTACCAGTAAATCCATCTGGCATCCAACCCCACAATAGGAGCAGGTTGTTCTAACTTTTTTAGTTTCCCAATATCTGAATTTCTCCATAGCTTTTGGCATTAAAGCACCTACTGGACAAACAGATACACAGTTACCGCAAGAAACGCATTCAGAATCTCCTAAGGGCATGCCAAATGGCGGTGATACCTTAGTAGATACCCCTCTCTCTACCATAGAGATGGCTTTCGTATTTTGTAGCTCGTTACACACCCTGACACATAGTCCGCAAGAGATACATTTATCCGGTTCACTATAATAGAAAGGATTAGAATCATCTATTGGATAATGGGTGGTAGGTGCAATATAAGCCGGTTCCTTTATTTCGTATTTATAACATAAATCCTGAAGTTTACATGCCCCTGACTTCTCGCATGTCAAGCAATCAAGTGGATGCTTGGACAATATCAGTTGCAATATTTCCTTTCTAGCCTCTACAACAACTGGGCTTTCAGTTAAAACACTCATTCCTTCTTCCGCTGGTGTTGTGCAAGCAGTTGGTAGCTTATTAATACCCTCTACTTCAACGGTACATATTCTGCAAGCACCGTCTGCTCTTAATCTTGGGTCATGACAGAAGGTTGGTATATCAATGCCTATTTTTTTTGCTGCTTCCAAAATAGTTGCACCTTTTTCAACCTGCACAGGTCGTCCATTAATCTTAAGATTAATCATCTTTTCAACATCCTTTCTTATTAAATTAAATGAATCAAACTTTATGAAATAATTTATATTAAATTTATTGGAGTGTTTTTATCTATATCTACAAACACTCCAATAAATCTAACTCCTGCCAAAATTAAATAATTCAATAATTTAAATTTATTCTACAAAATTTCCTGATGTCTATTAATTGAATATTATACAACTAAATCTTTTGTATTATATAAACTACTTAATTAGAAATGTTAAAATGATTCTTAATCAATATTCTGTTGTAATTTTGTTGTAATTTTGTTATATAGATGTCATTATATAGATGAAATTTTAGAACAGCATCTTATAGCATACTTAATTGAAATATTAAACTATGTTTTAATCCATAAAATATATCAACGCTTAAGAATAAAAAATATGCGTATCACTATATTGTCTACAATATGTTTTTCTAGGTCCATTATAGCATATAAATGATAGCGTTTATATAGTTTATATTTAAGATTAGTAAATTAAATGATAAGTAAATTTAGATATAGTTTTAGATACTATAATTGTTTTAGTTTGAAGACTTTGCTTCGCTAGAACCCCTTGTACTGGGTGCAAGACCAACAACCTTTTTAATTCCAAGCCATGTTAGACATGATATGGCCGCTATCGTCCCCAATTTACCTCCCACTCCCACATAGGCAGAAGTAGTAACGATAAAGACTAGTCCAGCAATTATTCCCACAAAGACCATTTCCCATATCTTGGGGAACTTTGCAGGTGCAATCATTCCTGCATAAGCAGAAATCGTAGCCATTATTGCCAAATTTGATCCGCCTTCGGGAACAAAATGTGGGCATACAAAGCCAGCAACAAGTATAACTAGGGCAGCTCCAAAAACCCCGCCTCTTTTTAAATTAACATTAATATAGTAGGATGCCAGTGCCGCTACAACTGACACAATAATAATTGTAATATTAGTCATTTTCTTTCACCTCACCCTTTTTTAAATAAACAGATTAACAATAGCTCTTGTTATTTGTACTGAAAGTGCGGCAGTGGTACCACCTTTTCCACCAATACCTGCATAAATCTCAGGTGTAAAAGCAAGGATAAATCCACACACACATCCTCCAACCCCAGCCCAAGCTATAGTTGGTATTACAGCTGCTCCGGACATGCCAACAAAAGATGCAACAAAGACCGCTACAGCTAAAGGTGCTGACAATAGTACAGCCCCCACTATACCTACGACACCATTTGCGATAACAGCACCATACCCCATAGCATGGTTAAGATAATATGTAGTTACTGCCCCTATGATAGAAAAGATTACGGTATTAATTTTTGCCTTGTCCATTTACTTCCCCCCCTATTTTTGCAATTCTTTTAGATGATCACTCAATCCAAGAAAATAAAAAACCGCCACAGGCACTAATACACCTAAGGCTACAGCGCTCCCATCATTAATGAAAGTTGAAACCATTACACCAACCCCTGTTAATACGAAAGCCAGTAATCCTATCATTTTCCTTGCCATGTACTCCCCCCCCTTTTAAATTTTGTTAGTTTGTCAACCATTCTCAACCTGATTCCATATTTCTATATTCTCTAATATTTTACCCCCTTGCCAAGAATTTGTCAAATGATAAGTTGAGAAAAATTCCTTTTTCTTCTTTTTAAAAATCCTACTCTCCTTATATGAACTTCCCCCAAATACTGCTTAGAAAGAATTCCTGTTCGGGTTGAACTTTAAGCCTTTTCAGCCTCTATGATTGATAAATATATTTTCCTTTTGGGATATGACAGAATTGACCGAATAGACTATAAAGATTAATGAAACGAAGGCGGTATAAATGGGCGAACAATTTTGGTGGATATATGATTTAGCTTGTGCGGTCATACTTGTCCTCTGTATATATTGCTG
>CAZUTD010000098.1:1745-6250 GCA_964623185.1 uncultured Clostridiaceae bacterium | reverse complement strand
TTTCCTTATATTTTGCCTCCCTGAATTTATCGGGCAAAGTTTGGACCTCCGGTATTACATTTGACCTGTTTACCGGGCCTAAACCTGCCACCACCAGACCCATGGCCTGGTCATAGTTACTTGCCACAGACTTGTAATCCTTTTTCATTTCCTTTGCCAATCCCATATACCTGGCATTGACATCCATAGGGACATTATTATTAACTATAATCATTCCAGCCTCAGAATCCCTTAAGGCTTCTTTTACCACATTAAAGGCGCCAATTTCCGTTACCTGGTCCCTTCTCAGACCCAAAATAACTCTTTCCCGAAACTCGCCCAACCATTTTCTTTTCTCCTCCGCTTTTAATTCCGGAACACCAGATATACCGTATTCTATTATTCTTTCCAATTCGGTTTTTTTAGACATATGACCTTCTCCTCTTATTGCAAACTAGACATTGTATTCCATAACTTTCTACATGGTTTTTCTTTGTTATTAGACCTTAAATGGTATATAATAAGATAATCCTTATTGGATAAAGACTTGGCCCTTCTTTCAAGGTTTTTACCTGGGACACTATTGCCCTATTAGTTTGATTTTATTCCTGAAGGGAGTTTAAAATATGAAGATTATGACAAAGGCAGACCTTGTTTTGATTATCATTATCTTTATCCTTAGCATAGCATCTATCTTTACTATACCCAAATTATTAACTGCTAATGATAATGCTAAAGAAATCGTTGTTCATTTGGAAGGGGAGGTAATACACCGTTTCCCCCTAGTAGAAACCCCGGAATCCCAATTTATTGAATTTCCCTTTGAAATAAGGGGCACAGAATACACAGGAAAACTGGAAGTAAAGGAAGGATATGTCCGTCTTCATAGACTTTCTGAAAAAATATCCCCCTTATCTATCCACGCCGACATGGGATGGATTCGGGAACCCTATGAAATGATCGTCAGTCTACCCATTAAAATGTATATTACAGTTGAAAGCACAGAAAAAGAAGATTCCCAAATAGATTTAATTGTTCGCTAAAAACTCCTATTATTTTTATTAAAATAGGGGTTTTTTATTTGTCTATCAATACTATAGAAAAAACCGGCATGATTAGTCATAAACACCAAACCATGCCGGTCTCTTACAATTAAAATTTTTAGTGCTAATCCCCTAGGGGAATAGTTGTATTATTTATCTTCTTACCGCTTCATAGACCTCAATTCTGTTCAGAGCCTTTTTTAAAGCTATTTCCGCCCTGACAGTATCAATTCCACCGGTCCCGGAGGCATTTAAGCGTTTTTCAGCTCTTTCCTTAGCAGATTCAGCTCTTTGGATATCAATATCATCCGGCCACTCCGCCGAATCAACTATAATAGTTGTGCTATCCTTGGCTACTTTAATAAAACCCCCAGCAATAGCAGCTTCTTTATAACCCTCACTTTGTTTAATTCGAAGCTTGCTGATTTTTAAAGGTGCAACCGTAGCAATATGCCCAGCTAAGACTCCTAAATCTCCTTCGGTGGTTCTCGCTATCACCATTTCTACTTCATCATCGTAAAACACCTTATCGGGCGTCACGATTTCAAGATGAAATTTGGAAGCCATTTCATCACCTACTTCCTTTATTGACTTGTTTTAGCTTTTTCTATTGCTTCTTCTATTGTTCCTACAAATAAGAAAGCTGATTCTGGTAAATCATCATGTTTACCTTCAAGGATTTCTTTAAATCCTCTAATAGTTTCCTTAAGTGGAACATATTTTCCTGCCATACCCGTAAATTGTTCTGCAACAAAGAATGGTTGTGACAAGAAACGCTGAATTTTTCTAGCACGCGAAACTGTTAATTTATCTTCATCTGAAAGTTCATCCATACCAAGTATGGCAATAATATCTTGTAGTTCCTTATATCGTTGCAATACCTCTTGTACGCCACGGGCAACTTCATAGTGTTCATCACCAACAACCCCTGGGTCCAGTATTCTAGATGTGGAGTCCAAGGGATCCACAGCTGGATAAATACCCAACTCAGAAATCTGTCTTGACAATACTGTAGTCGCATCCAAGTGGGCAAAAGTTGTAGCTGGTGCAGGGTCAGTCAAGTCATCGGCAGGTACATATACCGCTTGAACTGAAGTAATGGAACCCTTTTTAGTAGAAGTAATTCTCTCTTGTAGGACACCCATTTCCGTTGCTAGTGTAGGCTGGTACCCAACCGCACTAGGCATACGACCCAACAAGGCAGAAACCTCACTACCAGCTTGAGTAAATCTAAAGATATTATCTATAAATAAAAGTACGTCTTGCCCTTCCTGGTCCCTAAAATACTCAGCCATAGTCAGTCCGGTTAATCCAACTCTCATTCTAGCTCCTGGTGGTTCGTTCATTTGACCATAAACTAGGGTTGTCTTATCGATAACACCTGACTCTATCATTTCGTAATAGAGGTCATTACCTTCCCTTGTTCTCTCACCAACTCCAGCAAATACAGAAAGTCCACCGTGTTCCTTGGCTATATTGTTAATAAGTTCCATGATTAATACGGTTTTACCAACACCGGCACCACCGAACAACCCAATTTTTCCACCTTTTGAATATGGTGCGATTAAGTCAACAACCTTAATACCTGTCTCAAGTATTTCTGTTGTGGTTTCTTGTTCTTCAAAGCTCGGTGCTTCACGGTGAATAGGGGAATTAAATTCAGAAACAACTTCTTCCTTTTCATCCACCACTTCTCCCAATACATTAAATATTCTTCCCAAAGTTGCCTTACCTACCGGTACGGTAATAGGGGCACCTGTATCAACTGCGTCCATTCCCCTCATTAACCCATCGGTGGAGTTCATAGCAACGCATCGTACAGTGTCATCACCAACATGCTGTGCTACTTCTACTGTAACCTTCTGGTCTTGTCCTTCAATTACAATAGCATTCAGTAGGGCTGGCAGGTTCTCACTGCTGAATCTTATATCTACAACTGGTCCAATAATTTGTACCAGCTTACCTACATTTGCTTCAGGCATTACATTACCTCCTTCGCTACCCATCAAGGGCAGAATTGATAATTAAAAAGTTAATTATGAATAATTAGACCCAAATTTCATATAGACAAAATAAACCTGTTAAAGTATAACTTTAACTTTAAGCCTTAATATCCATCTATCATTAGTTCTTACTTGAGTGCTTCGGCTCCCCCAACAATTTCTGCAATTTCTTGGGTTATTGAAGCCTGTCTCGCACGATTATACTTTAATTCTAAATCTCCAATCATTTCAGTAGCATTATCTGTTGCACTTTCCATGGCAACCCTTCTAGCACCTTGCTCACTGACCGAAGATTCCACAAGTGCACCATAAATCATACTTTCTATATATTTAGGCACTAAAAAATTCAAGACTTCTTCAGGTGAAGGTTCGTATTCCATAAGCTCCATAGCTTTTACAGAATCCTTGTCTTCTTTTTTAGCTATCCCATCTATAGGCAGTAATTTGATTAAATTTGGTTTATGATTTATTGTACTAACAAACTCCGTATATACTAAATATACTTCATCCGCTAGTTCCTGTTTATATAGCTCAATTGCTAGTTTTCCAATATTTTGAGCATCCGAAAAGCTTGGATCTTCTGAAATGTGAAGAAATTCACCTTCCAAATCATAATTTCGTTTCCGGAAATAATCCCTAGCTTTCAGCCCAATAGTAATAACGGAAACCCTTTCCTTTTGATCCATGTGATTAACAGCAGCTCTAATGGCATTGGCATTATAACCACCAGCCAAACCCCTATCAGCAGTGATAACAATATAGCATGTCTTTTTTACATCTCTTGGCTTTAAAAACTCATGCTGTATTCCCCTGGTAGAGGTCACAATTTCTTCCACAGTTCTATCAATAGTATTAAAGTAAGGTCGGGTTTTTTGCAATCTTTCCCTAGCTTTCCGTAGTTTTGATGAGGAAACTAGCTCCATTGCCTTGGTTATCTGTTTGGTACTATTAACACTTTTAATTCGCCTTTTTATATCCTGCATTCCTAGTCCAGCCAATGTTTCACCTCCCGACTACTAAGCTTTGAACTGTTTCTTGAACTCCTCTAGGGCTGTCTTTAATTGTTCTTCTGTTTCGCCCTCAAGTTTTCCGGTTTCTCTAATATTCTTGCCAATTTCATTGTACTGGGTATTAACAAATTTGATAAATTCGTCCTCAAATTTGCCTACCTCGGCAGTTTCTATATCAGCCAAATATTTATTAGTTACAGCATAAATCATCATAACTTGATTTTCGACTGGTACAGGCCTGTATTGTGGTTGCTTTAATACTTCCACAATTCGCTCCCCTTGGGCCAGCCTTTCTTGTGTTTCACTGTCTAATTCAGAACCAAATTGAGCAAAGGCTGCCAATTCTCTGTACTGTGCTAATTCAAGACGCAGTTTACCTGCTACCTGTTTCATAGCCTTAACTTGAGCATTTCCACCAACCCTGGATACAGAAAGACCAGCATTAACCGCTGGACGAACTCCTGAATAAA
>CAZUTD010000098.1:1098-1735 GCA_964623185.1 uncultured Clostridiaceae bacterium | reverse complement strand
CAATTCAGATTCCAAGAAAATCTGTCCATCAGTAATGGAAATAACATTGGTAGGAATATAAGCCGAAACATCACCCGCTTGGGTTTCTATAATAGGTAAGGCTGTTAAAGAACCCCCGCCTCTTTCATCACTTAGTTTTGCAGCTCTTTCCAATAATCTACTATGAAGGTAGAATACATCACCAGGATAAGCTTCTCGTCCTGGTGGTCTTCTTAACAAGAGGGACATAGCACGATATGCCACCGCATGTTTAGATAAATCATCATAAATCACCAAAACATGTTTCCCCTGCTCCATAAATTCCTCTCCCATTGCACAACCTGCATAAGGAGCTATATATTGCAAAGGTGCCAATTCACTGGCTGTAGCTGAAACAATAATAGTGTAATCCAAGGCACCATTACTTTCCAACACATCTTGTATCTGAGCTACTGTAGATTTTTTCTGTCCTATAGCAACATAAATACAAATCACATCTGTATCTTTTTGATTTATTATAGTATCTATAGCTATAGCAGTTTTTCCTGTCTGCCTATCACCGATAATAAGTTCCCTTTGTCCCCTACCAATTGGGATCATCGAGTCTATTGCTTTGATACCGGTTTGTAGTGGTTGGTGTACAGACTTACGGGCAATT
>CAZUTD010000098.1:0-1088 GCA_964623185.1 uncultured Clostridiaceae bacterium | reverse complement strand
GCTATCTGTATTAATAGGCCCCTTGCCATCTATGGGTTGTCCTAAAGCGTTAACAACACGACCTAAAAGGGCATCACCAACAGGTACTTCAACGATTCTCTCGGTACGCTTGACGACATCCCCTTCTTTAATATTTTCATCTGAACCCAAAAGTACACAACCAACATTGTCTTCCTCTAGATTCAATGTCATTCCATAG
Source organism: uncultured Clostridiaceae bacterium (assembly GCA_964623185.1). Classification (GTDB taxonomy): domain Bacteria; phylum Bacillota; class Clostridia; order Peptostreptococcales; family Natronincolaceae; genus CAYMGQ01. Next base: position 889 of record CAZUTD010000098.1, on the reverse strand, counting down.
ACATCCCCCGGAAACTGCAATAATTCTCCTGCCATACATTTTTCTAGGCCATGAATTCTTGCTATTCCGTCACCAACCTGAATTACTGTACCAACATCCGTCATCTCTAATTTATTTTCATATCTCTTAATTTGCTCTTTAATTACTGAGCTAATCTCTCCAGGTCTGAGATTCATCTAATATCACCCCTATTCCTATACTAATATTTGTGCCAATTCTTCTTCTAATTTTGCAAGCCTGTTTTTTACACTGCCATCAATTACCTTATCGCTTATTTTCACAAGGGCCCCGCCAATAATTTCAGGGTCAACTTGGTTTTGTAATTGAATGTTTTTACCGGAAGACATAGAAAGGTTTGCTTGCAATTTTAATATATCCTGCTGATCCATAGGCACAGCGGTGATGACCACTGCATCCATTTTGTTATTAGCAGCGTCCACCAAGTTTCCATACTCATTTATAATTCCTTCTATATAACTTTCTCTTCCTTTGTCTATAATAATTCGTAAGAAATTGAAAATTTCTGGGTTTACTTTTTCTTTGAAAATTGCACTAAGCACATCTTTTTTTTCATCAACAGTAATTAAAGGACTTTCAAACAATTGGGGAAGCTGAGGTTCTTCCTTAAAACAGCCTAGGATAAAATCAAGCTGGTTTCCGACTTCCTCATAGTTTTCTTCCTCAAAGGCAACTTCAAAAAGGGCACTCGCATATCTTTTAGATACTAGTTCTGCCATTGTTGTTCCCCTGCCTTATCGATAAATTGCTGAATCATTTGTTGATGAGTTGCTGAATCCAAATCTTTTTCTATTACCTTTTGTGCCGCCGCAATAGCTAAATAAGAAATTTCTCCCTTTAATTCATTCATCATTTTTTGTTTTTCTCTTTC
>CAZUTD010000097.1:0-6298 GCA_964623185.1 uncultured Clostridiaceae bacterium | reverse complement strand
ATCTAAGCAGGGTAGATATAAACCAGGGTGTAATTACGGCCCAGGCCGGAGTCCTCTTATCTACCCTGTCGCGTAAAATTATTGAGAATCATTTAAAGGGTTTTGAGTTTGCCGGTGGAATCCCAGGTACGCTCGGAGGGGCTATTACCATGAATGCAGGGGCTTATGGGAGGGAAATGCAGGATGTGGTAAAAAGTTGTAAGGTTTTGACTCGAAGTGGGGAAATTTTGGACCTAAGCTTGAAGGAGTTAGAGTTTTCTTATCGAAACAGTATTATAAGTAAAAAAAATTATATTGTTCTAGAAGTAAGACTGGAATTATCCAAGGGGAATTATGAGGAAATAAGAGAAGTTGCCAATGATTTATCAAGAAGACGGAGGACCAAGCAACCCCTACACCTACCGAGTGCGGGCAGTACTTTTAAAAGGCCCCCGGGGCATTATGCCAGTAAATTAATACAGGATGCCGGTTTAAAAGGGGTAAGAATTGGTGGTGCAGAAGTTTCGGAGCTCCACTCTGGTTTTGTTGTAAATGTTGATAATGCAACAGCCAGCGATGTAATAAATTTAATTGAACATATTCAAGAAAGTGTATATGATAAATTTGGGGTTCTACTAGAGCCCGAGGTCAAGATTATAGGGGAAGATTAAATATAATTTTTTCTATACAAAAGAGGAGAAGATAGGGATGAAGCTAGTCATTATTACTGGTATGTCTGGAGCAGGTAAAAGTCAGGCAGTCAGGTGTATGGAAGATTTGGGATTTTATTGTCTGGACAATTTGCCACCGATCTTAATTTCCAAATTTGTGGAACTATGTGGCCAGTCACAGGGGGATATAGAAAAAATTGCTTTGGTGATAGATATTCGGGGGGCATGTTCTTTGATGACTTGTTTACTAGCCTGGAAGGCTTGACGGAATCGGGCTATGACTATGAAATATTATTTTTAGATGCCAGTGATGAGGTTTTATTGAAAAGATTTAAAGAAACTCGTAGAAAACATCCCTTATCAGCCACAGGTGGGATAGGCGAAGGTATTCTCGAAGAAAGAAAGAGGCTGACAAAACTAAGGGAAATGGCAACTAATATTATCGATACAAGCAAATTGACACCAGGCCGACTGAAGGAAGAAATGAGAAATATTTATTCTGAAGGAAATAAAACTAGTAATTTACTAATCCATATTACTTCTTTTGGTTTTAAGCATGGAATTCCTTTAGATTCGGATTTGGTTTTTGATGTGCGTTTTTTGCCTAACCCTTATTATATTGAGAATTTAAGGGATATGACTGGAAGCGATGCAAAGATAAGAGATTATGTCATGAATTTCCCTCTTAGTCAAAAATTTTCCCTTAAATTGTTTGAGTTAATAGACTTTTTAATCCCACATTATATAATGGAGGGCAAAAACCAGCTAGTTATTTCTGTTGGATGTACGGGGGGGAAACACCGGTCTGTTACTATTGCCCATGTTTTATATAAGAAGTTAAAGGAGAGGGAATATCGTGTAATTTTAAATCACAGGGATGAAAGATTAGGTGAAAGGAAAAGGGGTTAAATGGGAAAAAGATATTGCTTAAAACAAAGCCTGCAAGCAATGATATGGATTAGTCTAGGGCTGGTAGGAATATTATTTTTAACTTTTCCACTTTCCAACTACTATATTAAATTAGGAATAAAAATCCCTACTGGCTTACAATTATCTATAGGTATTGCGGGAATTTTTTTAATTTATATTGCCCTGTATTATGGGATAAGAGCACTGTTTGATAACAAAGACAAAAATCAAAGGGGTCAGGGAAATTATAAAAGGGGTAAAAGACATTCGAAAAATAATCCAAAAGTAGTCATTTTAGGTGGGGGTACTGGTTTAGCTATACTTCTAAGGGGGTTAAAACAATTTATTACTGATATTACGGCTATTGTAACAGTCGCAGATGATGGGGGGAGTTCCGGCAAGTTAAGGGAGGATTTGGGAATGTTGCCCCCAGGGGATATACGGAACTGTATATTGGCTTTGGCGGAAATGGAGCCAACTATGGAAGAACTTTTGCAATACCGTTTTTCTGAAGGAAGCCTTAAGGGGCAAAGTTTTGGCAACCTATTTATTGCCTCGATGAATGGCATAAGCAGGAATTTTGAAGAGGCAATCAAAAAAATAAGTGAGGTATTAGCAGTAACAGGAAGGGTATACCCTGTTACCCTAGAGGATATCACCCTTTATGCAGAACTTGAAAACGGGCTAGTAGTAAAGGGAGAATCGAGTATACCAGACAAGGTTTTGCAAGAAGATAGCCCTATAGACAGGGTTTTTATTGAACCCAAAGGGGCCAAGGGATTAGGGGAAGCGGTTGAGGCAATATATAATGCTGACTTGGTTCTTTTAGGCCCTGGCAGTCTTTACACTAGTATTATACCAAATTTGTTAATAAAAAATGTTGCAGAAGCATTAGGAAAGACTAAGGCCAAAAAGATTTATATATGTAATATGATGACACAACCTGGCGAAACTGATTATTATGGTGTAAAACAACACTTAGAAGCGATTTTAAACCATTGTCCCAAAATAAATATAGATTATATTATTTGTAATAATGGTGAAATTTTGGGTGTTGCTCATGATAAATATCAGGAGGAAGGGGCAAGGCTAATATTAGTTACGGAAAAGGAACGGATGTATATCAAGAATAAGGGGATTGAATTCATAGAGGAAAACTTCGTTGAAATAAAAAATGATTATATAAGGCACAATGCAATAAAATTATCTGAAATTATTGTCGAATTGTGCAATAAACATAAAAATTCAAGATAAGTTTCTACAAAAATAAGAAATTTTTTTGCTCTCTATTCTAAACAACACAAATATCTTTAGGGATAGGATGATTATAAGCAACTTAAAATGTCCCCCCATCACATAGGTGGTAGGTTCAACTTAAATTTTCCAGTAAAGACTTGAGGTCTCTGCTAGGACACTTGAATGAACGCCACCAATAAATAATGATGGATGCGGGGATAAACCAAGGGAGTGAAAACTATGAGGGAGGAAATTAGCGCTGGTGGTGTGGTAGTCTTTGGCAATACAATATTGATGTTGAAGAAATATAACGGAGACTGGGTTTTGCCAAAAGGAAAGGTAGAGCCTTATGAATCAACTGAACAGGCAGCCCTAAGAGAGGTCCATGAGGAGGCAGGGGTAAGGGTTAGGCTATCAAAATACTTGGGTGAAATCCATTACACCTTTAAAAGTGGCTGGAAAGACAATAGCAGAATAGATAAAACGGTACATTGGTTTTTAATGTATTCAAAAACCATGAATTGTGTGCCTTTAAAAAAAGAAGGTTTTATTGATGCCCAATTTGTACATATAGATAGGACAATAGATATGGCAAAATATGATGACGAAAAAGAAATTATAAAAAAAGCCGTTAAGGAAATCAATAGAACCCCTAGATAAATAGACGCTGGGGTTTTAAATTTGTATTATGAAAAAAAATAAAGGGTTGTGATAGTATGTCTTTTTCATCAAATACAAAATCAGAGTTGGCAAGGATTATGCCCAAGGGGGATTGTTGTAAACTAGCTGAACTTGCAGCATTAATTAGAATGAGTGGTAGCTTACAGCTTGTCGGCAACAAGAAGATTAATTTAAAGATTTCTACTGAAAGTGCTTCAACAGCTAGAAAAACCTTTAAATATATTAAAGATCTGTTTCAAATTAACACGGAGGTAAGGATTAGAAAAAATATACGGTTAAAAAAGAATAATTACTATATAATGCTGATAACTCATTTTATGGGTGCAAGTCTTGTTTTAAAAAAGATTGGAATTTTTAGCAATTATGATAATTCATTTAATATTTCCTATGGAATCCCCAAAAATATCTTAAGCAATGAATGTTGTAAAAGGGCATATATAAGGGGGGCATTTTTAGGTGCGGGGTCAATAAGTGCTCCTGAAAAAACTTACCATTTGGAATTTGTTACTAATAACATAGACCATAGCGAAGATTTAAAAAACCTAATTAATGAATTTGGACTAAATGCAAAAATTGTAGAAAGAAAAAATAACTATGTTGTCTACCTAAAAGAAGGGGACCAGGTGGTAGATGTTCTCAATATTATGGGTGCCCATAAGGCTTTGTTGGATTTAGAGAACATTAGGATATATAAACAGATACGAAATGATATAAATAGAATTGTTAATTGTGAAACAGCTAACTTGAGTAAAACTGTTAATGCCTCGATTAGGCAAATTGAAAACATAGAATATATTATGAACACTATTGGAATTGATAAACTACCAACAAGTTTAAGGGAAATTGCAGAAATCCGTCTAAATAATAGGGATGCAAGCCTAAAAGAATTGGGCCAAATGCTACAACCGCCGATTGGAAAATCAGGCGTAAACCACCGGTTAAGGAAGATTGAGGAAATAGCAAAAAAGGTAAGTATTAACAAAAGACTGAAAATACATAGTAAATAAGTACCAAGTTTGATAAAATCCTACTAATTATCAAAGTTTTAGTGGGATTTTTATTTTATTTTAGTAGATATTAGCATATAATGTAATTCAAGGCAAAAGATACAATTAAGTAAATACTCAATGACCGTGGGAGGGGAGTTTGATGATTAAAATCAATACTTCCATATCAAAAGCTGGTATGATAGTAGCAAAACCAATATTTGATAGTAAGGGGAAATTGCTAATTGCAAAGGGTACAAGGCTTAAAGAATCCTACATAGGTAAACTTTTATTCTATGATATAGAGCATATTTATGTTTATAAATCCAAGGAGGATTTATCCCAAATGGCCGATATAATATCGCAAGAAATGAAATTAATGACCTTGTCTCAGACAAAGCAAACAATAAATGATATCCATTTCGCAAGACATGTAGATTTGCGGAAGTTGGAAGGTATGATTTCCGATATCATTGATGAACTAATGTCGAATAAAGGCTTACTTTTAAACTTGGCCGATATTCGCACAATAGATGAATATACTTTTGGTCATAGTGTCAATGTTTGCATCTTATCCTTGATTATGGGTATGGGCCTTAATTATGACAAGGAGGCCTTGAGAACCTTGGGCATAGGGGCCCTCCTTCATGATGTTGGGAAGGTCTACATTAACAATAATATTTTAAACAAGCCACAAATACTTAATAATAAAGAATATGAGCTTATTAAACAACATTCAATACTTGGGTATGAAGCTATTAGGAAAATAGAGGAAATATCTAAAGAAGCTAAATGGATTGTCAGAGACCATCATGAAAGATATGATGGCAAGGGTTACCCCAATGGGATTTGGGGTGAAAATATACATATATATTCCCGTATTGTTACAATTTGTGATGCCTACGATGCTTTGACTTCAAATAGGGTATATAGGGCTGGAATCTCGCCCTGCCAGGCTGTTGAATATTTGATTTCCATGGGAAATCATCAATTTGATTTTGAACTTGTAAAGTTATTCTTGAAAAACTTATGCATTTACTAGGTTGGTACAATCGTAAAGCTTCAATCAGGCCATCAAGGTATTATAATAGAAAGTCATGAATGTTTCCCCACCAGACCTGTTGTTGAAATAATTTCTGATCCCAAAGGTAAGATATTAGAAGCCAAATTTAAAATGGACTTAATGAAAAATCTGAGCAATCGGATAGTATCGGTGGTGGAAGCAGGTTAATATCTTTGCTTCATAAATTTTTAAATTTAAATGTTTATATTATCTATGGCTGTAAAACCGTATCCAAATTTTAACTGAAGGGTTGACCTATGAATAAGGCTTTTGTCAAATTCAGGATTCTAAATATTAGTATATAATATAGGAGTCCTGATTTTTATATTTAAAAGCAACTAGGGATAAGCTTATTTTAGAAAAATAGGGGTTTTATTCGGATTATTCCTTAGGGTGTGAAGTTTATATTTTTATAAATTCATGTAAAAATATATGATATCATCCTAAAAAGAAGATATAATAGAGAATAAGGGATAAAATACATAGTCAGGAGCATGTGTAATTTTTAGTCTAATATAAAAAGATTAAAAACAGCTGTAAGTTGGGTATATAGTGCTTATAAGAAATGCTGTTTTAAATCTATAATAAATAAAACAATAGGTTAGGAGGATTTGTTGTGAAATTTAAAAGCGATATAGAAATTGCTCAGGAAACAAAAAAAAATGATATCAGACAAATTGCGTCAAAACTGGGATTGGATGAAGGAGATCTGGAGCTTTATGGTAGGTATAAGGCCAAGATTGATTATAATATGCTTAAAAGAAAACCAGCTA
>CAZUTD010000096.1:0-6307 GCA_964623185.1 uncultured Clostridiaceae bacterium | reverse complement strand
TCTAGCTCAAATTTTTCATCCTTTATAATATTTGCATATTTGGCGGCAATGCCTTTAACGCCACACCCATTTAGGACCTCTATTTTGGGGCCGGTAATTTTATTATTTTTATCCGTCAAAAAATCTTCTTTAAGCTGAGATATATCCTCATCATTTACCAAATAATAAGATACGCCATTTATCATCTTAGGCTTTCCTGGTAATGTTATCTTTTCTAATGTTTTAATTGAATTTTTTATAAGAGCATTTGCTCCAAGATTGATTATTTTAAACTTAGGTATATTTGTATCAACATTTTTATAAAATATTTTCATAAGTCTAGGGATTTTAGGTAGTGTAGCAGGGGACACCATTTTACTGGCCATAACATTCATGAATTCTTGTTGGGATTCAATCCTTCCCAAATCCTGATTTGGATAACCGCTCCTATACCTTAAGTAATTAATTGCTTCCCTGCCACCAAGATTTTGAACACCCTTAGCAATATCTATATTTAAGGGTGGGTTGGCATAGGGGTCCTGGTATTTCATATCCAGTGCCACATCCAATGTAATGCCCCCAATTGCGTCAACCAATTCCTCTACTGCTTGATAATTTACCTTTGCATAATAATCTACCTCAATATCTAAGAACTCCTCAATACTCTTTATTAATAATTCTACCCCGCCGTAGGCATGTGCATGGTTAACTTTTTCAGGATGGCTTCTGCCATCTATCTGGACCCTTGTATCCCGTGGGATAGAAATAAGAATAGGTTTTTTTGCAGAAGAACCTATGTTTAAAATCATAATCGAATCTGATCTAGAGCCCCTATCATTCGTAATATCCCTTGCATCAACACCAAATATTAATATATTCATCCTACTTCCATAAGAAATTATATTATAAATACCCATTGTAAAAATTATCATAAAAATAATAATTATTGCCAACTTAGTAACTTTTTTCTTTTTTTCCATAGTCCCACCCCATAATAAATAAGTAAATCTATCCAATACCTCTAATGTTTTTTGTTTCGTACAAAATTTCGTTTCTTGCATATAAGGTATTCGGATGTAATAACTTACCCGTATTAATCACATAACTTATGGTATTGTTTAATGCCATTAATACTGCCTCATCCAAATTTTCATCAGCAAGTTTTCTTAATTGTTCCACCCCAGGATACTTTCTGCCTTTTTCTATAAAATCTGCTAGATAAATAATCTTTTCTAAATTACTCATTCCCCTTCGTCCTGTAGTATGATTTTCTATAGCATTCAAAATATCTTGATTGCTTATCCCAAACTCTATTCTAGCAATAGAAGCCCCAACTTTACCGTGCAGCAATTCATAGGTTTTCATTAAAATATTGTCTACAATAATATCATGTTGTCCTATATACTCCCTTAGCTGTTCCTCGTTATAATCTTTTGCAAAATCATGTAACAGGGCAGCAATTTCTGCATCAAAAATATTTTCCTTGTATTTTTGGGCTAAGTATTTAGCAGCCTCCACCACACCCAAGGTATGTTTTAATCTTCCAGGATTAATTGTATCAGGCAAGACATCTTCAATTTTTGCAATTAGTGTTTTTTCCATCTTTATACACTCCTAGCAACTTCCTATTAGGCATAATAGAATGCAGAGGACATTTTGTGAGAAAATCCCATACTATACCCATCTTATTTATAAACTTGTAGTAAAAACCTCTTGCTTAGTTACACAATTTATACAAACCATGTTTCTTTATATATTCCCTGACATCATAAGGAACCAAGTACCTTATAGAACTCCCTTTTTTAATTCGATCCCTAATATCACTAGAGGAAATCTCAAGTAGGGGTAGCCTCATATCTATTATTTTTGCCCCATATTTCATATTGAAGTATTGTTTCCTCTCATAAAAACTTTCATTATCATAGTTTAATCTCCTTGCAACAACAATTGTAATCTCCTTAAATAAATCCCTGCAATTTTCCCATGTTTCCATTTCTACAAAGGAGTCTGTTCCCGTTATAAAGACAAAATCCACACCTTTGTATATACTTTTTAATTCCCTTACAGTATCAATTGTATAGGATTTTCCATTTCGTTTAATCTCTATATCTGATAGCTGGAATTTTGGATTATCGTTAATCGCCAATTCCGCCATAATTAATCTATGGTGGGCCGGTGTAATATTCAAATTGTTTTTATGTGGAGGACTTCCTGTAGGTATAAATAGGATTTTGTCCAATTTTAGATTATGTAAGGCGGTTTCAGCAATAAATAAATGGCCCAGATGAATAGGGTCAAAAGTTCCGCCCATAATACCAATTTTATTTAATAATTTTTCTTGCCTCATTAATATACCATCTTCTTTCATCATTATTAAAGCACCATTCTCGTTGTCCAGGTGCCTTGTTTGGTTATTATTTTGGCAATTGTATTTTAGGATTGTTTTTTGATCTTTTATAAATTGTAATTTTATTTCCAATAGCCTGTACAAATTCTGCATTTAATGATTTTACAATTTCATCTGCTGCCTGTTTTGTGTCAAGGGAACTATTTTCTAAAATATTTATTTTAACAATTTCCCTATTTTCCAACGCATCATCAAGTTGTGATAGGAATTTATCCGTAATACCATATTTACCTATTTGAGTTATCGGTTTTATGCCATTAGCTAGAGACTTTAAGTAGGCTCTTTCTTTACCTGTTAACATATAATTACTCCTTTTTAAAATTTAAGATTTATTTTTTAATTCGAAATCAGGATTTGCCTTTATTAGTAAACTCCTTTACTATTCAAAATATTCAAATTCAAAATCATCAATCTTTACAGTATCGCCTTCCTCTATCCCCATCAGCTTTAGTTGGTCGATGACCCCCCGACGCTCCAAATTTTTCTGAAAATAACTAAGGGATTCCATACTATTGGGATTGGTAGAATAAAGCAAGCGTTCTAAAAATTTGCCCTCAACAACAAAAATATTGTCTACTTTTTCAACTGTAAATTTATACCTATCTTCCTCCGGATACTGGAACATCACTTCTTCGTCATGCTTTTTATTTTCCTTGAGTTCCTTATCAATTTCTTCTAACCTTTGTGATGCGTATGTAAAAAGCTCTTGTAAACCCTTATTGGTTGCAGCCGAGATAGGGAATACCTTGATATCCAACTTATCCATTTCCATTATAAATTCCTGTAATTTTGCATCAGATTCCAACAAGTCTATTTTATTTGCGGCTACCACTTGCTTTTTACATGCTAACTCTGGACTATAAAGCTCAAGTTCATTATTGATACTATTAAAATCCTCCACAGGATCCCTTCCTTCTAATCCAGAAACATCAATAACATGTATTAATAGTTTTGTCCTCTCAACATGCCTTAAAAATTCGTGTCCCAAGCCTATCCCTTGATGTGCCCCCTCAATCAAACCCGGAATATCCGCTAAAACAAAACTATCACCATATTTTGTTTCCACTACCCCTAGGTTAGGGGCTAATGTAGTAAAGTGATAATTTGCAATTTTGGGATTAGCACTGGTAACAACTGATAATATAGTTGATTTCCCAACATTGGGGAAACCTATCAATCCTACATCTGCAATCATTTTTAATTCAAGTATTACAGTTAATTCATCACCATATTCTCCCGGCATAGCAAAATTAGGGGCTTGTCTAGTAGCGGTTTTAAAGTGTATATTTCCTTTACCCCCCCTGCCACCCCTAGCGACTATCTTATTATCCCCCGCCTTTAGCAGATCACAAATAAGGGCCCCTGTTTTCTCATCCCTAATCAGCGTTCCTGGCGGTACCCTTAGTATTAAATCCTCGGCATCTTTGCCATACATATCCTTGTTTTTACCATCTTCGCCATTGTTAGCCCTATAATGCCTTTTATAGCGAAAATCCATCAATGTTCTCATGCCTTCATCCACTTCAAATATAATACTGCCTCCCCTGCCCCCATCGCCTCCAGAAGGCCCGCCGGCCGGTATATATTTTTCACGCCTAAAAGCAACTGCCCCATTGCCGCCCTTTCCAGCCGCTAAATTTATTATAGCCTTATCCACAAACATAACTCTTCACCCTTATTTTAAAATTCTAAATTTATTATTAATTATGCTAAGTTATTATCACCCAGAATATACAATATATATTACTAAATACAAAATAGTATAATTAACGATAGATTAACCCATAAATTTAATAACTTAATTATACCAACTTATAAAAGACTGTCAACTTAATTTATTATTCCAAGAAATTATACAATAATCCTAAAAGATCTTATAAAAAAACCACCCTATTTGGTGGTTTTAAATTAGTTTGCAGCATAAATGCTAACTTGTTTTCTATTCTTCCCTTTTCTTTCAAATTTTACAACACCATCTGTCAAGGCAAATAGTGTATCATCTCCGCCCCTACCAACATTAATACCTGGGTGGATTTTAGTACCCCTCTGTCTTACTAAAATATTGCCAGCAGTTACAAACTGTCCGTCCGCTCTTTTTGCCCCTAATCTTTTGGAATTACTATCCCTACCGTTTCTGGAGCTACCTACTCCCTTTTTGCTAGCAAATAATTGAAGATTAATTTTAAGCATGACCTACACCTCCTTGTCATGAACAATTATATATTCAGAATAACTTTTTTCAATATTTTTTAAGCCTAGTACCATCGTTTCGACTAAATTGTTTGTCTGCAACCTATTATGTGTTGATAAACTCTTGGGTATTTCACATCTTAAAAACCCATCAGCAATTTCATAATCAACCTGAATGCCTATTACATCAATTAGGCCCAAAACTATAGTTTGTGTTAGCATCGACACTGCAGCGCAGACAATATCCTTGCCAGGTTTATCCGCATAAGCGTGCCCTTTAACAGTAAATCCACCAACATAATGGTTTTCATTTCTTTCTATGCTTACTTTAATCATAATTTATACCCTAAATACTGATTTTCTCTATAAGCAGTTTTGTATATGGTTGTCTATGTCCTTGTTTTTTCCTATAATTCTTTTTAGGCTTATATTTAAAAATTATGATTTTTTTTGCCTTATCTTGTTTAAGAACTTTAGCATCAACCTTTGCTCCATTTACAGTCGGATTTCCAAAAGTTAAATTTCCTTCATTAGAAACTGCTAATACCTTTTCAATAGTTACTAAATCTCCTTCAGAAGCATTTAACTTTTCAACAAACAGGGTATCGCCTTCTTGCACCTTGTACTGTTTCCCACCTGTTTCAATTATCGCGTACATAACTACACCTCCTCAACCCAGTCTCGCCAAATCAAAGGTACTAAGGTTCATAGTATTAAAGCCTATAATTAATAAAAAAGCTATTTATTATAGTTTATACTATATAGTTTCAATAAAAGTTTATGACTTAATCTTAGCAAGCTAAACTTTTTATAACCCGATTTGTGCGGCCACTTACAAATATAAATATTATCATAGGGGCTAGTTCATGTCAAGACTTATAAATCCATTTCTTCAGCCATCTTTTCAATCATATCTATTTTGCCCATAGCTTTTACAGTCAACTCATTATAATCCACTTTATTTTGCGAAATAATCTTAATTTTAATTTGATAAATATTCTGTAATTCTTTAATAATATGGTGGTTGTTTAATATGGTTTTTTCAATCCCCGGATGTACCTGAAAGATAACGGCCTCTGCATTAGTATGTTCATGTATCCTTCGAATCTGTTTTTCCATTTCGTATAAGATGACATCTTCATTTAGTATACGCCCCGTTCCTTCACAGCAGGGGCATCTTTTTTGCATTAAAACCTCAAGTTTTTGTCTTGCCTTTTTTCTAGTAATTTCAACTAAGCCCAATGAAGTCATTCCTAAAACCTTAGTTTTTGTCCTGTCTTTTTCCAGTGAATCTTCCAAAACATTTAAAACCTTTGCTATATATTCATCCTTGGTCATGTCAATAAAATCAACAATAATTATGCCACCTATATCCCGAAGCCTTAATTGTTTTGCTATTTCCCGAGCAGCTTCAACATTTGTATTATAGACCGTATTTTCTAGGTTTGTGCTACCTACATACTTACCTGTGTTAACATCAATGACTGTCAATGCTTCTGTCGAATCAATCACGATGTAACCCCCACTTTTTAACCAGACATTTCTTGCCATAGCACTTTCAATTTGAGGGTCAATCTTATAATGTTTAAAAATCTCAATACAATCATTATATAATTTAACTTTTTCTTTTAAATGCGGAGAAATAAGTTCTACCAAGTCAAGTGCACTTTTATATTCCTCAGCATCATTAATAACAAATTCATCTATCTCTTTATCAAATATATCCCGTAT
>CAZUTD010000095.1:0-6312 GCA_964623185.1 uncultured Clostridiaceae bacterium | reverse complement strand
AATTTTCAAAGACCTTTTGTTAAGCTTTTTAAAGGCTTTTGCCTTAGTTTTGCTTTCACCGCCTTTTATTGGCGACTTTATTAATATACCATGTTCCAATTTACATGTCAAGACTTTTTGAAAATATTTTTTAACTCATTTTCTAAAACATTTTTAAAAGTGTTCCTAGATGCATTTTCTTTAAATCAAAAATATCTTTTTATCTTAAAACACCTTTACAAATATAGCATAGCTTTTGAGACTTGTCAAACATTTTTATTTTAAAATCTATTATATCTTTATTATAATTTTATTTATCATAGAAATGTTGGGACAAAAAATAGGAAAGGATTAGGCAAGCCTAATCCTCTTTATTTATTGGTTTCATTGTAGGAAATAAAATAACATCCCTTATAGAAGGTGAATCGGTTATAAGCATAATTACCCTGTCAACACCAATACCCAATCCGCCCGTGGGGGGTAATCCTACCTCCAATGCGTTTAGAAAATCCTCATCTAGCGGGTGAGCTTCTTCATCCCCAACATCCCTTTGGGCTAACTGTTGTTCGAATCTTTCTTTTTGGTCAATGGGATCATTCAACTCCGAAAAGGCATTTGCTATTTCCCAAGTATTAATAAAAGCCTCAAACCTATTGGTAATTTCCGGATTGTCAGGATTCTTTTTAGCTAGGGGAGAGACCTCCACCGGGTGTCCAGTAATAAAAGTAGGCTGTATTAAATGTTTTTCGGCATACTCCTCGAACACCTCGCTGATTATATGACCCTTTTTCATGTCCGGTGTAATTTCTAGCCCTAGTTTTTTTCCGATTTCTCTAGCCTCTTCATCACTATCTATATTGTTAAAGTCAACATTTGCATATTGTTTGCAAGCATCTATCATGGAAAGCCTTTTCCATGGAGGCGCTAAATCAATTTCCTGTCCTTGATATGTAATTTTCGTGCTGCCTAAAGCTCTTTCGGCAATATAGGCAACAATATTTTCAGTAATTTCCATCATATCGTTATAGTCCGCATATGCTTCATACAATTCCACTGTTGTGAATTCCGGGTTATGCTTTATAGACATTCCTTCATTCCTAAAAATCCTGCCTATTTCATAGACCCTGTCAAATCCACCAACTATTAACCTTTTTAAATGTAATTCTGTAGCAATCCTCAAATACATGTCAATGTCGAGTGTATTGTGGTGGGTGACAAAAGGTTTAGCATTAGCCCCACCAGCAATAGTATCCAGTATGGGGGTCTCTACCTCAATATAGCCCCTATTATCTAAGAATTCTCGAATAGCTTTAACTGCTTTCGTCCTGATTAGGAATGTTTTTTTCACATCTTCATTGATAATCAGGTCAACATATCTCTGCCGATATCTTAAATCAGGGTCCTTTAGTCCATGCCATTTATCGGGTAAAATTTGCAATGATTTTGATAGTAATCGTATTTTAAATGCCTTTATGGAAATTTCGCCCTTATTTGTTCTGAAAATTTCGCCTTGAATTTCTATTATATCTCCAATGTCAAAATCAATAAATAAACTATAATCTTCCTCACCAACTGCATCTTGTCTCACATAGGCTTGGATGCGTCCCCCCTTATCTTGTACATTAATAAAACTAGCTTTTCCGTGGCCTCGCTTAGCCATAATTCTGCCTGCAATTGTAGCCCTTTCCCCTTCCAGCCTATCAAAATTTTCAATAATATCATGGCTATAATGGGTAACATGTACTTTTTCAATCAAAAAGGGGTCTTTACCTTGGTCTTTTAATGAGATTAGCTTATCTTTCCTAATCTGTAATAATTCATTTACACATTTTTCTTCCCCTTGCTTATTAGTCATTTGTTTTCCGCCTTCCTAAAATAGCTATAGTTTAATTTCTATCGTTGGTTAGGCTTCCAGTTCACCCTTTTGAATATTTAGCACTTCATATTTAGTAATCCCATCGGGTATTTGCACCTCTACAATTTCCCCGATTTTTTTCCCTAATAATGCTCTTCCTACAGGTGAATCATTAGATATTTTTAATTCGTAGGGCTCTGCTTCAGCAGATCCAACAATAGTATATTCGACAATTTCATCAAACTCTATATCTTTAACCTGGACGGTAGTTCCAATGCTAACCCTATCCAGACTAATATCATCCTCATCTATTATTCTGGCCTTCTTTAACATCCCTTCCAATTTCATAATTCTTTCTTCAACCTGTGCCTGCTCGTTCTTTGCTTCATCGTATTCTGAGTTTTCACTTATATCCCCAAAAGCTATTGCTTGTTTGATTCGCTCAGCAACCTCTTTTCTTCTGATAGTCTTTAAATGCTCTAACTCCTCTTCTATTTTTCTTAACCCCTTAATCGTCAAAATAACTTCCCTACCCATCATGCCTAATTCTCTCCTTTTATAAATAAAATTTATCCAACTAATTATGAAACCTTTTAAGGCCTTGCTATGCCTTTAAATAAATTTTAAAAATGTAAAAGATAGTACATATGTATATCTATGATGTGCTTTGATAATATATGTGCTTAAGCTTAATTTATTCTACATATGCCATGGTAATATTATCCTTAAATATATGTCTCAATATCATATGCTACAAAAAAATAATAGATACATTATATTATCTTATTTTACTCATATCCACCACATTAACGACCCTGGTTACTAATAAGCATGTCTGGTAAAGCGTTATATTCCAGCCGTCAGACACAGTCATTATTGTTGAGAGATACCCTGTATTTGTTTCTAATAATACATCATAATAGCACTATGGTTTTTTTACAGTGCCTTCCAATTAAATATGATTGTAGATATTATAAGCCAGCAATTTTTAATTGTCAAGTTAAATCCCATCAAAGTTATAATGGTGAATATTATGGTATAAATACCCGCAAAAATTATAGGCTTTCCTGGGTTTGTAAATATTCTATACGGGGTTTTAAATCCAAAACTTTTATAACTTCTTCGTAAGTATTATACTTGCCATCTTTTATTATGGCGACCATCATGGCCTCCATAGCATTAGTGCCAAAAGACCTATCCCCTAGTAAGGGGGTTGTAGTGATTAATAATTTTACACCTCTTTCTCTTAATAACTGAAGATCTTCTTTTGTAACAGTATTTGTAATAATAATTTTATCCCCTAGCGTTTGTGGCATATAACGTTTTATGTAGTGAAAATCCCCGCCTATGATATGGGCTCTTTCATAATATTTTCCTAGCTTACTATGTTTTCTCCCGTCTTGACTCCCTCCTGTTGGGTATAAAATATGAAAGGGTAATTTACATACTAGGGGAGCAAGCCACCTTGCAATACCATGTATATGTTTTAATGTGTAGACGGGAATATCCAGCCCCAGTGCAAAAATTAGGTCCCCAATAATTAAATCGCCCCTATATGAGTCAATGGCTTCTGCCATGCCAAATCGGTCTAATGCCGAAGTTATTAAAGTGGTCTTATTGGTAAAGTCTATAATCTTTTCTCTTGCCAAATACTCAATCACAATCCTCTCAAGGGTATCTTTTAAACCTGACCCATCTACTATGGGGGTTAATTTTGCCGCATTTTTCAAAGGTATTGCATCCCTAAGTATGTAACGATGCTGTCCAGCCCAAAGATATAAATCTATTCCACCCATTCCTAGGGCATCCACCTTTCCATCCAGACTTTTAATCAGGCCCAATGCCTTTTTAATATTTCCATCAGTACCAATTCTTTCAATAATAAATTTTTCCCCTAGGATTTCCGTTTCCACACATGAGTCCCGCCTAGAACTTCCTATGCTTACACTTACAATTCTTTTCACAAAATCCCTCCCGTTAGGTTAATAAATAAATATATTTCTATTATTAACCTTTGTGAGAGGCTTATACTTTTTTTGTAAAATCACGAACAGCCGCTTTGAAGCCTCAGATATTGCACTAGAATTTTTTTTATTTCTTGCTTTGTTTTTGCCGTATTGATAATATGTCTAATCTCGGCTGAGTTTTTAAAGCCTTTTAAATACCAGGCAATATGTTTCCTCATTTCACAAATGGCTACATGGTCTCCCTTATATTTTTCTGCTAATCGCATGTGCTTAAAGATAGTTTCTATTACTTCTGCCAATTTGGGCTTGGCCAGTAGGTCACCCCTTGATAAAAAATGGTTAATTCTTCTGAAAATAAAAGGATTCCCCTGGGCACCCCTTCCAATCATAATGCCATCGCAATTTGTTTCCCTAAATATTTGGATAGCATCCTCTATCGTAAATATGTCACCATTACCTACAACAGGAATTGTAACTGATTCCTTTACTTGGCGGATAATATCCCAATCTGCTCTGCCAGAGTAAAATTGTTCCCGTGTTCTGCCATGAACAGTAATAGCTTTTCCACCGCTATCCTCTATAATTTTTGCCATTTCAACAGCATTAATCTGATTATTGTCCCATCCCTTGCGTATTTTAACAGTTACCGGTTTAATAGACTCCTTTACAACCGCCTTGATTACTTGGGATGCTAGTTTAGGGTTTTTCATCAGGGCACTACCGTCACCATTTTTCGTAATCTTGGGTGTAGGGCACCCCATATTAATATCTAAAATGATATTTTCCCTGCTATTTAAACCATAAGCCACCCTTCCCATAATTTCTGGATCCGAACCAAAAATTTGTAGGGCCACAGGTTTTTCTTCCTCCTCTATGTGTAATAATCTTTCAGTTTTTTTGTCATTATAACTAAGCCCCTTAGCACTTATCATTTCCGTATATACCATTCCACAGTTCATTTCACGACAAATCAAGCGAAAAGGCAAATCTGTTACCCCTGCCATAGGCGCAAGAAATATATTGTTTTTAATTATGATATCGCCTATTTTCATCTTTATCACCTCTTTTTCAAACAAGAAAAGCGATTTTATTTTGCACTTGCCTAATAGTATTTCCTAATATTGGCCAAACATTTGCAACAATCCTAATTAAATAGGACCTAGCTTTAACTAGGCCCTGTTTTTTAATATTATCTATCTTCCCTATTCTTATCATAAATAATTTTTAAACCTTCTAGGGTTAAATTCTTGTTAACTTCATGTATCATATCACTTTCACTAGCTATTAAGGCCGCAAGCCCGCCAGTAGCTATGACTTTAACATTTCTATTCCTTAATTCCTTGGTCATCCTTTTAATAATATACTCAACTAAACCCACATAACCATAGATAATCCCTGACTGTATACTGTTGACAGTGTTCTTGCAAATCACCCTGCCTGGCTTTTCCAGTTCTACCCTGGGCAATTTTGCAGCTCTTTGAAAAAGAGCATCACTGGATATTTTAATGCCTGGTGCAATAGTGCCACCTAGGTATTCGCCTTTCTCAGATATGGCACAAAAAGTTGTTGCAGTGCCAAAATCTACTATGATCAGGGGCCCGCCGTATTTTTCATAACCGGCCACCCCGTTTACAATACGGTCAGCGCCTACCTGTTTGGGATTATCGTATTTTATATCCATTCCAGTTTTGATACCGGGCCCCACAATCAAAGGCTCAATTTTAAAAGTTTTTCTTATAGAATTTTGCATCGAGTACATTATATTGGGTACAACTGATGATATAATTACATCCTTTACATCCTTGGGATTTCTCTTGTTATATTGAAATAATTGGTGCAATAGGATGCTATATTCGTCAGAAGATTTGTCTTTTTCCGTAGAAATACGCCATGCGTTCATTAATTCTGCATCCCTATATAAACCCAATACAATGTTACTATTCCCAATATCTAATACTAAAATCATTGATTCACCCTCTATACTTAAACTTTGGCCCTACTATATAATTTTCTTCATAGCCCTTATTATGGTATAGACCAGGAATGAAGATATTATGATTTCGGGTATTCCATTTATAGCGGCAGTCGCTAAAACTGCCCCAAGGGGCAAATAATTACGCAAGTAAATCATACCCAGGACGCCTATTGTATTTACCGCTGTTCCAATTGTTGCAGCTAATACAGAATTCTTAGATAGCTTATAGGTATAATAACTAGAAATACCTATAAAAAGCCTTGGTAATACAGCTACTAGTGGGTCAGCAAAAAATGGTGTGGTTGCCCTCAAAAAACTGCTTGCTCCAAATACCAGGCCCACAAATGTCCCCAGCATTGGCCCTCCCAATATAGCTGCAATAATAACTGGTATGTGCATGGTAGTAGCATTAATACCCAGAAAGGGTACAGGAATATAACCTATTGGTGTCATGCTTAAGACTACCGAAAAAGCTCCCAACATACCTGCCATAGACATCTTCTTGGTGGTCAATCCTCCATGATTAATGGTGTTGT
>CAZUTD010000094.1:0-6316 GCA_964623185.1 uncultured Clostridiaceae bacterium | reverse complement strand
ATGGATTAATCCAAGAATTGCTTGCGGATTTTAAGATGGATACCCAGGCCTACCGACCTGCTCTTGTATATATAAATGGGGAGTATTGGGGAATCCACAATATCAGGGAAAGATATGATGACCACTATTTACAGGCTAATTATGATTTAGATAGGGACAATGTAACCATTGTTAAGATAGATGAATTAGGGGAGTTACAGGGGCAAGACCTTGAAGATGCAAAACCCTATATTGATTTATTGGAATTTGTTGAGACTAAGGATATGACCCTAAAAAGAAACTATGACCATGTGAAAACTTTAATGGATATAGAAAACTTCATTGATTATAAAATTGCGGGAATCTATGTAGCAAACACCGATTGGCTGGAAAACAATATCCGTTTTTGGCGGTTTAAAACAGCAAAATACGAGCCAAATGCCCCTTATGGCCAGGACGGAAGATGGCGGTGGATGCTATATGATACCGATATGGGATTTGATTTTGATAATGTAGGCATGCACACCCATAACACCTTGGAATGGGCAAGTACTGATAAGGGAAAGGAAAGAAATGCTCCTGAGTATACCCTTTTATTTAGAAGGCTCTTGGAGAATGAAGAATTTAGAAACCAATTTGTTAACCGATTTGCGGATGCTATTAATACCAACTTTAAGACCGACAGGGCCCTAGCTATAATCAATGAATTGCAAGGAAATTTAGAAAAAGAAATGCCATATAATATTCAACGATGGCCAAACTTTGGCAGCATGGACGAATGGCACAGCCATGTGGATGTGATGAGGAACTTTGTAAGGGAAAGACCAAAATATATGAGGCAATTTATTATGGAGCAGTTTGGTATTATGAAAACAGTTGATTTTAATCTTGAACTTGAAGACATAGAAAAAGGGACAGTTCAGATTAACACCATTACAATTAACAAAGACACTATAGGCCTAGAGGACAACAAATACTGGAAGGGTCAGTATTTTACTGGAATCCCTATAAAAGTTACTGCAATACCTGAAAAAGGCTATCGTTTTGTGGGCTGGGAGGGGAGACAGGAAAAAACCCCTAGCCTTAATATAGTTCCCTGGGATGATTTTGTTTTTAAACCTATATTTGAGAAAATATAAGATTCTCCATTATATCCAGAATGACAGACATTGCATTTAATTGGTTTTTATTTTTAATTTGTTTTTCACTAAATATGCAGGATTTTAAACAAATACATAGAATTACTATATTAATATTGAAAAAATACGAGGGAGTTGACTGGCAAATGAAAAATATACGCAGAATAGGAATGATTGTCCTGGCACTATTAATGCTCTTAACAACAATTGTGCCAATCTTTGCTGCTGCAGGGTTCACCGATGTGGCGGCGGACTACTGGGGTAAAAGCCATATTGATAAGGCCGCAGAAAAGGGGATTGTTAGCGGGAGTTTAGAAAACGGTAAATCCGTCTTTAAACCAGAAGACCCCGTTACAAAGGCGGAAGCATTAATAATGGTTTATAAAACCCTAAAAACTACCAACAAACTTAAGTCTACAGAAAACTACACAAACAAATACAAATCAGTACTTGAGTCCTATAATATACCCAATTGGTCATTTGAAGCAATTGCATACACCTTGGAACATAATATTTTAAGTGGCAGTGAATTGGCAGGACTTATGTCAGGGACAAAACAAACAAATGCTACCCGTGAGCAGGTTGCGATGTACCTTGGAAGGGCTATAGATTCAAATGTTCAAACTAGCAGTGTCACTCCCCTGACATTCATAGATAGGGAAGTAATAAGTACACCCGCATTGCCATATGTGCAGTTGCTGGTAGGTAAAAAGATTATTTCGGGGGATAATAACAACCGTTTTAATCCCAAAAACACTATCAAAAGAGTTGAGATGGCTACAGTATGCGCCAAGGCATATGATGTGCTTAAAACAGTTGATATTGTTGTAGAAATACCAGAACCCCAAGAGCCTAAAACTACTACAAAATTCCGAACAATTGATTTTGTGGCCATAGAAACAAATACCGTCCTTGTTAGGGATGATAATGATAAGCAGGAAATTTATCAGGTATTATCCAATACAGAAATTATTGTAAACAAATTAAAGAGAAGCATCAGTTACCTATCCAGAAACCAGAAAGCAAATTTTGTTTTTGACCAGGATGATAGGTTAATAAAAATTGAAGTTAACCCAACTGAAAACAAATATGAGGGCTTTATAGATAAGATAACATTAGGAACAAGCTATGATAGTATCATGGTCTATGATGAATATGGCCTTCCAAATGATAGAAGAAGGACCTTCAAGGTCTATGAAAACGATAAAATACTTATTGAATTAGATAATAAGAGGGTGGATGTAAAAGACTTAAAAGAGGGCGACCAAATCTCTGTAATTTATGATAATGACAGGGCTACGAGGATAACATCCTACTCCAAAATACAAGATATAACTGGTATATTGGATGATTCTGTAAACTTTGCAAGATATCCTTTCAAAATTTCTGTAAGAGGAGTAAACAATGTAGTTAAGGACTATGAGGTTGAGGAATCAGTTACCGTAAGACTTGGAAGCAAAAGGGCCAATCTGGAAGACTTGGTTAGGGGCGATATCGTAACCATCACCCTGGATAGGGATAGGGTAATCCGTATCGAGGCTGCACAAACAAATATTAAAAAAACAGATAAGGGGATTATCCAATCTATTACCCTGGGTAATCCAAATAGCCTAACCTTAATAGGCAAAGATGATGAAGAAGTAAGATATGAGATTTCTAATTCTGCTAGTATATATATAGATGATGAACGGTCCACTGTCCGTGATTTAGGAGTAGGTTATGATGTTGAGCTAGAACTTCAAGGGAATGTTATTGTTGAAATTGAGGCGAAAAAGGTCGAGCAAAGAAACTCCATAGAAGGAGAGATAGTCAGATTCCACGATAGCATTAACCGAATTATTGTTAAAGGATATGATTCATCCACAAGAAGATACGAAGAAGTACCTGTATTTGTAAATAAAGACACGAAAATCATTGATAAAGATGGCAAAACAATAGATATGAGATACTTGGATAGACGAGATGAAGTGTTTGTTACAGGCAGGTATGAGGATGATGTTTTTGTAGCAACAAGAATTATTGTAATTGAATAATTAAGGTCTATACATTAATAGGACACCTCCTGGGAAAAGAACCGGGAGGTGTTTTTGCCGTTTTTTAATCCTTTAAAAGCTTGTCCTATTCTGAAATCAAACAAAAAATCGTCCGCCTTCATTACGAAATTGTTACATCTTCCCACAAACCATTGCGGCATAATGAAATATACTATAAAATGAAAAGGAAATCATTATTCCATGTAGAATTACATATAGGTTAAGGCTAAATTATTCAAAGGAGTTGGAAAGATGGAAATGGAAGAAATATCCCTACGAGAACTCATAGAAATTTTATTGAAAAGGAAAACCCTTATTATTGGGATTACAATAATATCAATATTAGCAGCAGGAATTGTAAGTTTTTTCATATTAGAACCAGTCTATGAAACTAGGATGGTACTTATGGCATCGCAGTTTAGCGACAAATTACAACCTACACAAATACAGGGTGAGGGAATAGATAGCTTGCTTAGTACCCTATCCAAACCCCCTGCAATGACATTGGAAACCTACCGTCAGCAAATCAAGGCACCAAGAATTATGAGAACCACCATAGAAGATCTGGAACTGGAGAAGGACTATGATATTGAAAAATTAGCAGAAAATATAACCTTAGAAACAGCAAAAGATACAAATCTAATTACCATAAAAATGGAACATAAGAATCCAGAGATGGCTGCGAAGATAGTTAACAAAGTGGGCGAGAATTTTGTAACATTTGTATCTGATAAGGCAAAGGAACATGCTACCACATCATCTAAATATGTTGAAACACAAATGAAGATTGAACGGGAAAAATTAGATGAAGTTCTAGAGGAGCTTAAGGAATTCCTATCCCAACCAAGGGGAGTATCAGAGCTGGAAATGGAATTAGAAGCAAGGCTTGAACAAATAACATCATATAAGACCAAACTAACCGATTTAAAAATTCGCCGTCAAGCAATACAAGAAGCAATACCAGTGGCAAATAGTAGCTCGGGTAATTCTAATAAAATAATACTCAAGAATTCTCAAGATGGGAATTTTGAAAGCGGGCAAGTCCTGATGGGGGATTCCTCTACCCTGTTAAAAATAGAAAAAGCAGAGGTAGAATCAGATATTAAAAACATAGGGGCAGAAATCACTGTCCTGCAAGATGAAATAGAGGATATACAGGTAGAATTACAGGATAAAAAACACCAGGAAAGATTACTTAATCAAAAAGTGGGAATGGCAGAACAGACATATGATGCCTTTGTAAAGAAATATGAAGAATTAAGAGTAACAGAATCCTCACAAATTGGGGAAGCGACTATCACTATAATTTCAAGAGCCTATCCAACCACAAAACCAGTGGGACCAAGAAAGGCGTTGAATGTAGCCATTGCGGCAGTTTTAGGTGTAATGATGGGGGTCTTTATTGCCTTTTTTGTAGAGTATTGGCAAGCTACAGAAGTGGAGAAACAGGAGGCCTAGGATTCTTCGTTACCACTCAGAATGACATATTAGCTTGCTATTTTGAGGGTCTACGAAGTCGTTTGAGTGAAACGCAGGACCCTGGTTTTAAAAGATTTTGTTATACCTGGATCTATTCCCATAATAAAAGTTATAGGAGCTGTTAATATTGAAAGTAAGGAAGTTAGACAAGCAAAGCAAAACCAAGATAAATGCTCAAAACAAGGGCATGGTACTATTTACATTATTATGCATCTTACTATTCTACCCACCTTTTTTTAAGGGGCTCTTTTTCCAAAAAGAAATTCTAATAACCCATATCCTTTCTTTCGGGTTATTTATTATATATCTAGTTAACAAGGCAACAAGGGGAGAAAAAATAAAACTTAATACTCCTTTTGATTATATAGGACTCTTATTCATAGGGGCATATATTCTGCCCATCATATTTAGACAATGGGCAGACCTGAGAGAGGCAGTGGGCTTAATTCTTAGGTATACCAACTTCTATGTAGTTTACTTAATGCTAAAAGACTATGCCGGTGAAGAAAAATACATGAATTGGATTTTAGATATCTTTATCCTAAGCGGAGTGGTAACAGCTATTATAGGGCTACTGGGAGCAGGAGGATATGTTAACCTACAGGATGTGGTGTTAGGAAATCGGATATCCTCTACCTTTCAATATCCCAATACACTTGCGGCTTTCCTAATGACCTTGTTCTTTATAACAATAGCAAAACAGATAAAGGCCGATCTATTATGGGAGAAAACCCTCTATGGAATTGTAGGGTTTATTATGGTATTTACCTTTATTTCCACTTATTCTAGGACGGCATGGGTCCTATTCCCTATATTTGCTATAGGATATTTTCTGATAGCGCCCAAAACTGCCAAGGCCGATATTCTCCTTTACTATGTGGGAGTGGCTACACCTAGCATCTTGTTACTGCAACCTTTTAGTAAATATACAAGCAATATAGAAGGCAGGAGCCCTAAGGCGGTATTATTATCGGTATTATAGGATTTACAGGGATTTATGTAATTTTACAGAAATTCAAGGAAAAACTTCAAGTCAAACATTTAAAATTAATATATATGCTCATAGGCCTTGTAATTATAGGTATGGGGGTATTTGGGGCCTATGCCTTAAACGCAACACAAGCTTTGGTTTTTGATAATTTGGCTGTAACAGAAAATAAACATAACACCATACAAAGACTGGTAAAAAAAATAGAACCCAACCAGAACTACAGCTTGGAAATCGATTTAAATGCTACAGAAAACAAGGAGGAAGGTCAATGGCCTTGGAGAATTAGAATTGTTAGCATTAATGGGGACGGTGAAAGAATTTCCTTACTAACGAGAAATGCAGAACCAGGGGAAGAGGGCCAGGTTTTAATTCCCTTTACTACTAATGAAGACACAAGAGGACTGGCAATCTCCTTTGATAATTTATATCCGGGAACAAAAGTTGTTTACAATGAAGCCGTCCTGTTAGATGATTCCAGCCAGGTTCTTAATAAAATTAAATTATCTTATAAATATATACCGGAAACCATAATAGAGCGATTAAATGTACTGGATTTAGGCCAGAGAAGCTTTACAACAAGGTTAGCCTATTATAGGGATAGTTTTAAAATCTATAAGGATTACCCAATAATAGGAGCTGGTGGAGGGGCATGGGAAGGTCTATATACCATCTATCAATCAGAACCCTATTTTTCT
>CAZUTD010000093.1:0-6329 GCA_964623185.1 uncultured Clostridiaceae bacterium | reverse complement strand
AGATAATCCAGGAATAATTCTTCCAAATAAATAAATAAATTTATCTGATGTCATAATAGCATTGTAGCAGGAAAACCAGGTAATTATGGTTGCCAGCATGGTAGCTGCTGCAATACCATAGACAATTGATTCCAATGTTAAGGGGTTTCCACCCTTAAAATAGGTCAGTATGGTGGCCCCTTCATGGTTAAAAAGCGGATTTATAAGTGCTGTAACAATTAGCATGGGGAAGATAAATTTAAAATTAAAGTATAAGGCTTTTTTCCCATTCAAATAAAGCGAATAGGAAAAAGCTGAAATGAAGGAAATCCCCAAACATATAGGATGCATAAAAAACATAGTGAAGCTTAGGACCTGGACAAAATATATAAAATTGATTATAGGATGATAATCGGAAAATGAATCCCTCATTATTGACCCCCCAAGTCGTTATAGCCACCTGTATCTCGTCCCAAATCACAAGTATAGACAAACTCAACAATATCCCCTTCTTCTAGTTTATAACGGGAGACACCATAGTTTGGAAACCAATCATTAACCTTATAGACCCAGCCAGATAGTTGCCCCACATCAAATTCATAGATATTGTTGATAGCTAAAATATAGGCACTATTGTATACTGGTACATTGCGAAACTCCATATGAATTTTATTTTTTTTCATTTCCCGTTGTAGAAGGTTAAATACACTTTCACCCTCATCCCATCCCCCGGTACAAGCCCTAGCTTTTCTTCAGCTAGATAGTCCATATTATCCAAGATAGTGTCACATTTTACAGACAAAATGCAGGTATAGGCTATTTCCTCTATAGTAGTATCTTGTGGCTCTACTGGATTGGGTTTTTCATCTCTTGTTAAAGTATCAGGTTTTTTTTCTTGAATACTTTTATTGTCATCATCTATATCATTTTCTGCCTTTTCTGCCTGGTAGGCTTTTTCACCCAGCCCATCATCCTTATCAAGAAATCCCTCATTCTTATCAGATTTTCCAATGGTGGATTTGGGATTACTAATCAATTCTTCCCCTATAAAATCCTGTCTAGGATATTCCTCGCCTATCTTCTTATTAGCAAGTGAACCCTGGACATGTGGTTGTCCTGACCTAAAGTAGCCCCCCTCCCAAAGGAAGGTAAGGGCAAGGGTGGACAAAATAAGAACCGCAATAATTATTTTTCCCTTGTGTTTACTCATACTAGCTCATCTCCTACAAAAGCTCTGCCCCTCCTAGCATAGAGTGTAACATCTCTGCGACCTCATAGCGTTTAATAGGGTCCCCTGGCCTTATATCAATAGAATCCTGTGAAAGTATATTTGATTGGTAACAAAATGCTAGTGAATCCCTGGCCCAATCAGATGCTTTAATATAATCTGTAAATTGAGCCAATACATCTCTTGTTTCACCATCTGTCATGGATATTTTCATCCCAGCAAGTTTAGCTGCCTTGGCCATCATGACCGCCGCCTCTTGACGGCTAATGCTTGCCGATGGGTTGAAAGTTGTGGCTGTGATACCAGATACAATCCCATAGTTATGGGCAGAAGCAACCATGTCAGCATACCAGCTATTACTTGGAACATCCGTAAAAACATTATTTTTACTTCCTTTAAGCCCCAAACCCTTCACTATGATAGTAGCAAATTCCGCCCGGGTCATGGTGGCATCGGGCTCAAAATTTGTCCCAGTCTTTCCACTTATAATCCCTCTTTCAGCTAAAGCCTCTATGGCTAATCTTGCCTTATGGTTTGCAATATCATCAAAGGTTTTGTCCGGATTTATTAAGGGCATAAATTCCACATCACTATGTCTACCAGCTAATCCCATGCCTGGATTTTCTTGCAGACTAGCAATGGGTTTTTCTATATCGACATCTGTCATATTGTACAAGCTGTTTTCTCCCTTTTCCAACCTATCTGCGGCAACAAGGGCATACAGCGCCTGCTCGGTAGCCATTAGATTACTTTCATCATCAAGGTTATGGCTAAAGCCTTGCCCCCTTGTATAAAATGACATAAGATTATCCAAAAGCGTCTTTCCGTCTTTTACGAATCTTGGGTCATCCAGAGGAATACCTAATTCCCCTAATGCTACAATAACCTGGGCTACACTCTCGGAATTTTTACCATTTAGGCTCTTAAAGCCACCATTATTATTTTGTAAATCTGAAAGACATTCTAATGCCTTTTCCAATACCACGCCCACATCCTGCCTATCCTGATATTTTGATAATGCCTGAACTGCCATAGCAGTAATATCCGGATCGCTTTTACAATTTATGTCTTCAACTCCTGTTTCACCAATCAATGAGAATCCGCCGTCGGGAAGTTGCCTCCTGATGATCTCATCCACATACATACCCCGTGTAGCTTGAATTTTCGCCCCTGAATTTATGGGTAGGGGGTAGTTTAATGAATCTAGGGCTATAAGTCCATATATTGGACCATTAATACCCTGCCAAATTGTTTTTTCAAAATCTGCCAGGGTCATTGTTAAATCATATCCTGCCACATCTGTAGGGTCATATCCCGCAGCAGTAAGACCCAGAATAACCCGGGAATACTCCGAATACTTTTTATCATGCAATATACCCTTTGCCGATTTTACTTGTTGCTCAACATTTGCATAATAATTCTCAAAATAACTATGGGGTATATCCATTCCGGAACGGGCAAGACCAATGACGGCCCATTCCCCACCAACAGAATCTATTTGTGGCTCTTTTACCCTTTTGTAGACATAGTTTCCTGTATCCCTGATTAGTTCATTTATATCATATGTATTAGCATGGACAACCGCCTGTCCAGCAATTATGATAAGTAAGAGTAGTAAAGCAAGTATTTTCCTTGTCCATGTTTTCATCATATAAAAACTCCTTATTTTTTTATTCTAGCTATTAATCAGTTTAATATCCATCAAAGCTTACCGGTCTCCAAGAAAAGTTCAGGAGGGAGACGGCTATTTCTTATTGTGTAAAAGATTCTATAAATCCTTGTAATATAGATGCCAGCTCTGCTCGACTTGCGTCAGCTTTTGGAGCTAACATAGTCCTACTCCGTCCACTTATAAGCCCATTGGCATTTGCCCAGCTCATTGCCTCCTCAGCCCAAATACTAATATCTGCTGCGTCAATATAGGAATCTAGCTCAGCCCTATCCCTTATATTATACCCCTTATACCTTGCATATTTATAGAGGATTACTGCAATTTGTTCCCTTGTAATAGGGTCGTCTGTACCAAATTTACGATTACCATAACCACTGACTATTTTATTGGCATTTGTCCAGAGGATGGCATCTGTGTACCATAGATTATGACCTACATCGTCAAATATATTTTCACCTATTTCATCAGGTGTCCCCTCCATTTTATAGATTACTCTTGCCAGCATGGCTCTGGTCATGGCTTGATTGGGAGCAAAGCTAGTTTCACTAACACCCCTGAATAATCCGTTTTTCACCACAAACTCCACTGCCTTATAGAACCAATCATCTTCCCCTACATCGATAAAGTTCATGGAGAGTTCTTCCTCATCCTCAATATGAGCTCCCTCTTGCAATGTACCCACCAAAAAATATGATAGGTGGGGGGTTTCAAAGCTTGCAAATTCTGTTTCTTTATCATAGCTACTATCCAGTCTATTTAACTGTTTTTCATCATCCAAATGCCATACATTTACATCCTCAGCTTTTTCATCATTTAATAAAACATATGGCAGAGATATTGCAATATTTTCCCCACCAAAACTAGTAATATAGTCGCTAGCGCTTATCAGAGATATATCAAAAATCTCAGCATTTTTTATAGTTTTATCCTGTATCTCTGTCAAAACTGCCTTATTGACCTTATCTATCACTAATACTAGCCTAGCCCCTTTAGCTTGTGAAACTATGGAGGAAATTGTGGCATTAGGCATGGTCACACTAGCCAGGCCTGTCTTAATCACTAGTGGTGAGCTTGAATCCTTTACCATTTGATTCAAACCCTCTTTGGGCAAGGAAATTTCTATAGTTTTTACCTTGTCACCATCTTTTGGGGCAATAATAATAGCTTGGCCACTATCCTTAACCCTAGCAATTATATTTGTCAAATCTTCCAGATTTACGCTTGCACTAGCCTTATCATTTTCTATTTGTATGCTGGCTTCTATAGTCCTGTCCGCTTCGATGGTAGTAAGCGTTTCTGGGACCCATATATTGCCTACATCCTTACCCATGTCATGTGTATATACCCAGCTTATCCTGTCCCCATCTTCCAATCTTACCGACCCTGCTCCTACTTCCATAAAGACTCCATTTACCGTAAACATCCATCCGCTGTCCTTGCCCTTATCAAATTCTTTTTGCCCATCTATACTGACCATATAGCCGTTCTTACTTTCATAACTTATACCATTCTCAGCAAGTATCCTAGTAGTTAAATCTAAAACAGTTTCTCGGTCTCTTATCACAATATCTTGCTTGTCTAATATGGTGGCCCCATAACCCCTAATATATAAATCTACCCCATCTTCCCTAGGTTTCTCAGGCTCTATAGGCTGGTTAGATTTTTTCGTAATAATTTGTTTAAGGAGGGTGTTGCCATCCGTATTTACTTGGCAATCATATTCCTTTTCTTCCTCTAGGAAAAATTTAAACTCTATTTTCCCTACATTATCCGTAACACCTTGGTTAATATAATAATATCGGGTCTCATCCTTCACCGTTATACTCAGGGGCCTGTTGCCTTCTGCCTTAATAAATACCCCAAGATTGTTACCATCCTGCCTATAGTCAAATTCCATACCTGTATCCCCTATAACCACACAAGGTATTAGGAGAAATAAGGCTAGGAAGAAAGATACTATGCATTTAATATTTCTTCTCATTAAATCACTCCCTTGATTGGCAAATTTACTAGTGCTTTCAAATACTGTCATGCCTATCCTTTGTTAATTAAGTACACTTATATTTTGTGCTTGTCCCATCATTATATTTTGTTCCTCCAAATCATCCCATACAAAGGCCTTTATATAAAAATTACCTGTTTCTGGTAGCAAGAAACCAGCCCCTAATTCCAGGTCTTCATAAGCCTGCAGGTCTTTTTTTGCTATTGAATAGTTTAATAGCTTATTAGCCTGCTTTTCGTACAGGGTTATGATTAATGTTGCTGATTTTGTTTCCTTTGTTAGATTGTTTAATTTTACATTTGCTTTGACTTCCTGGCCATTCCTTACACTAAGGTCCCCTATATATTCTATTTCAAACTCCTTCTTATGTATTTCAAGTAGTATACTATCCCTTACATCTCCCACTTGGGCACTTATAGTAACCTGGCCTGGTTGTTTCGCCAACAAATTACCATTTTCATTTATCTGGGCTATTTCCAGATCCGAACTTGTCCATTCTACATTGTCAAAGAATGTTATCTTGTTTTCGGCATCATAGGCACTTATATTCAAATTTATAGTTTCACCTTCTATTATCTTATCAATGTTAGGTTTGTTAATTACTATCTTGGCCACCTTATTGCCAATAAATTTTACTTCATTAAAAACCGATTTCCCCCTGTATAGATCAGCCAATGCAAGAAATGCTTGTTCAGTTAACATTTCATCTTTGTTTGAATTATACACAAAATATCCGTCCTCATAAAAATTCAATAAAGAATCCACAATGTTTTTCCCATTCCTACTCCATTTTTCAGATGTTGGGTCCTCCCCTACTGCTATAAGGCCCTGGATAACCGCTGATGCTGAATATGGGTTTTCACTGCCCCAGACTATAAAACCTCCAGTATTTTCATCCTGTATTCCTTTCAAGTAATTCAGGGCCTCATTAATTGCTCCCACAACACTAGGCCTATCCTTATATTTTGCCAGAGCTGTTATCACCATGCCGGCCTCATCTGGTCCGCCCCAGTCGCCTCCCCATTTGCCTTGTCCATCCTGTGAGTTCACAAATGCTTCTAATGCAAGCTCCCTATCATATTGGACACCTGCCATATCCAGTGCCAACATTCTGAAGGCTAGACTTGTTGGCCAATCATCAGGATCAAAAGCTGTAACTAGTTTTTCTACATAGTTACTTCCACCGTAATCGTAGGGATTTTCTCCCCCGGCTATTATGGCTATTACATTGCCTGCAAGACCTGCCGCAGAACTTGCACCTTCATCGACTACAATTTTGCAAGCAATCTCAAGCAAATCCTGTCCCAAATTATTACTTGTATAGTTATAGGCCAAGGCCTGGCTAAAGCTCAATTCATCCTTATTAGAATAATATGACCGCAGGGCTCCCACTACTTCCTCTACAGACAAATCCCCACTACTGCTTGGGCTCATTTGCATTTGCATAA
>CAZUTD010000092.1:0-6398 GCA_964623185.1 uncultured Clostridiaceae bacterium | reverse complement strand
GTCCTGCCTTAATTGTCCTATTAAGCAAAATAATCTGTTTTGCCCCTTCCAAGGCCAACTGCACAATTACACTTCTAGCAGCCCCTCCGGCTCC
The DNA here is from genome assembly GCA_964623185.1 of uncultured Clostridiaceae bacterium. Lineage (GTDB taxonomy): Bacteria > Bacillota > Clostridia > Peptostreptococcales > Natronincolaceae > CAYMGQ01. The sequence goes on along the minus strand of CAZUTD010000092.1, from coordinate 6,304 downwards.
CACAATTACAAAGGTCTTGTCTTTAATCAAAACTCCTTCATTTTCCAAAGATTGGACATAGCCTTTACCATCGGTATTATAGCCGATAAATTCCCCCTTTTCATTTACTACCGTATTGACAGCACCAATAATTTTTGCCTCCTGTGAAATCCCATCTAGTAGTTCCATCACCGCTTCTTTATATGGCATGGTGATATTAAATCCTGCAAAATTCAAGGTTTTCATTGCCTCTACTGTTTTTTTTAAATTATTTTCGTCTACATCAAATGGGATATATAAATAGTTTAGATCTAGGTATTCAAAGGCCCTGTTATGGATCCTAGGTGAAAAGCTTTGTTTTATAGGCCTTCCTATTAAGCCTGTTAGTCTTGTTTCTCCTGTAATATTTATCATAAAATCACCCTTTTAAAAAATAACTTTATAAAGCCCTGTGTAGAATTTCCATTGATTTTCTTAATTCCCATATGGGTATTTGTCCTGGTGCTGACGCCTGGCGTCCAGCTGCGAAGCTAATAGCTGACCCGAATAAATTACCTGCTATCCTAGTAACTAAGCCCCTGCCAGCCATTGACATAGTAATCAGAGGAATCCCGACATGTTCCTGCCTTGCCTCTAAACTTGCCCCTAAAAGAGTTAATACATCTTTTTGATTATTTGGCATAACTGCAATTTTAGCAATATCTGCCCCATATTCCTGGGCTTTTACTAATCTTTCAATAATTGCATCCTTGCTAGGTGTGTTTTCAAAATCATGGCTGGATAGGATTAGTTTTATTTGACTTGAACCAATCTCATTTAAAATTTCCCCAATTTTCTCTTTACCGTTAATTAATTCAATATCAAGAAAATCAATTAACTGACTTTTTATTACCTTTTTAATTAGGTTTATTCGCTTGGATTGAATAATTTGTTTGTATCCTCCCTCTTCCTTCATCCTACAGGTAAAAATCAATGGAAAATTGGTCAAAAGGGGATATATATCTTCCAATACTTCTATAACCTTATCTGCATCTTCCACATCATCAAAATAATCTACCCGCCACTCTATCAAATCAGGATTAGAGGATATTACTTCCCGGAGTTCTTCCATTAGTTCACTTGGCTTTGTAGAAGTTATAGGGATACAAATTTGGGGCTTTTCCCCTCCAATTTCTTTACCTTTAATGGTGATTGCTTTCATTAATATTTCAATCCTTCCCCAACTTATATATTAAAAATTTGCCTATTAGTCCATACTATACAGTTCGGTGATAATCTGGCTGCTTATTTCATCTATGGTTTTATTATCAGTTTGTATAATTATATCTGCATTATCATGGTAAACATTTTTCCTTTGCTTTAGCATTTCCTTGATTTTTTCTACCTTCATCTGTTTTTTCAGAAGTGGCCTGGTTGTATCATCCTTTATCCTTTGGTATATTGTATCTGCCCCTGCCTCAAGGAGAATAACCTTACCATTTTTTCTTAAGTTTATTATATTTTCATTATAAAGGGGGACACCGCCACCACATAGTATAATGGTATTTTCCTTATCACTTATTTTTGCTATTGTTTCTTTCTCCAAATCCCTAAAAAATTCTACACCATGTTTTTCGAATATTTCATCAATAGATAATTGAGACTCTTCCTCGATAAGGGAGTCTGTATCAAGGTAATTCATAGTTAATTTTTCAGATAAGACCTTGCCCACAGTAGATTTTCCGGTCCCCATAAAACCAATTAGTACAATATTATAGGGGAATAATTGCTTGGACTGCATCTTTCTACTGATTTTTAATATTGCTTTCAAAAACCCTTCTACTTCTTCCGCAAAGCAATCCTCTTTTAAGTTTAATAAGGCATTTTCTATAATTTCCCCCTCTCTTTTATGGTGAAATACGGGCAATTTATTGTCCCTTTTAAATTGCAAAACTTTTTTAACCAATGACATTCTTTGTTGAAAATATTCGATTAGGACTCTGTCGCATTTATCAATCTCTTTTCTTAGGTCATCTAATTGTCCTGCACTTGTTAAAACATCTTTTTTTGAATCCTTCATAATCCATCCTCCGTTAAACTTGTTGAATGATATTATTTACTTCTTGCTTTGTTAAAAGTATTTCCTCCACCCTACCCTTGCCATTGGGTAAAATAAAAGATATTCTATCGTCTATATTCTTCTTATCCCTTGCCATGCTGTCAATTAAATCATCTATTTTAATAGCCTCTATACAGAGGTTAATATTCGTTTTTTTAATAAGATTAAATATCTTGTTGCAGTAATCATCACTGATATTGCCCAGGTGTTTGGCCATGAGTGTCTCATAATACATACCAACTAGAACCGCTTCACCATGGGTATATTTCTCGTATTTTGTTACAATTTCCAGCCCATGTCCAATTGTATGTCCGTGGTTTAATATTTTTCTAAGGCCTTCTTCCCTTTCATCCTTGGAAACAACCTCTGCCTTTATTTCACAAGATCTTTTTATAATTTGCTTTAAAATTTTATCCTCCAAGTCCAAAAGGCTGGTAAAATGCTTATCAATATAATTTAAAAAATCATAATCATAAATAATTCCATATTTTATTACTTCCCCAATACCACCGATAAGCTCCCGTTTTGGAAGGGTTTTCAGGCTTAGTATATCTATTAGTACTTTTTTAGGCTGGTAGAAACTTCCCACAGTATTTTTCCCCTGGGGCAAATTTACACCCGTCTTCCCTCCCACACTGCTGTCTACCTGGGATAACAAAGTGGTAGGTAACTGTATAAAGGGGATTCCCCTCATATAAATAGAGGCACAAAATCCACCTATATCCCCTACTACCCCACCACCAAAGGCAAGCAGCATTGACTTTCGAGTCAAACCTAATTCTAACATTTGCTTTAGTATATTTTCTACATTGTGTAAGTTTTTACTGACCTCACCCGGTGGAATGACAATTTTATTAACTTTTTTCTTTTTCAAAAACTGTCTTAACTTATGGCCTTGGAGCCTATCCACATTTTCATCGGTAATAAGGACCCACTGGTCACAATCCTCCAAGTGGTCATCCACATTTTCTAGCAAGTTGCCGCCAATAATAATATTATAAGAATTTATCCCTAAATCTATTAATAATTTTTCCATCGTTTTCTAATCTCCTCCAAGGAATCAGAGCCAAATTTCCTTAAAAATTCCTGAGCTACTATGGTTATGGCTACCATCTCTCCCACAATTGAAGCAGCCGGCACAGCACAGGTATCACTTCTTTCGACTGTTGCCAAGGCTTGTTTTTTGCTTTCTATGTCAACCGTCCTAAGGGGTTTATATAAGGTAGGTATGGGCTTCATAGCACACCTAACAATAAGATCTTCACCATTAGACATTCCACCTTCAATACCACCGGCATAATTGGTTTTTCTATGATAAGCCTTGTCAGTGTTGTAGAAAATCTCATCATGAACTTGTGACCCCTTTTTTTGGGCATTTTCAAAGCCACGACCAATTTCTACCCCCTTTATTGCCTGTATTCCCATAAGCCCATAGGCTAATTTTGCATCTAATTTCCTATCCCATTGAACATAGCTACCCAGACCTGCAGGCAGACCCTTAATAATTATTTCAAAAATGCCACCCAAGGAATCTCCCGCCTCCTTGGCCTCTTTTATAGCCTGAATCATAGCCGATTCCGCTGCATTATCGTAACATCTTACTTGGGAATCTTGGGCTGATTTAATTGCTTCTATATCACAAGAAGGATTTGCTACTGAAACATTGCCAATGGCAGTTACATGGCTTGCAACTTGGATATTAAATAACTCCAATAGTTGTTGTGCAAAACTCCCGATTGCCACCCGGACGGCAGTTTCCCTTGCACTACTCCTTTCCAATACATCCCGTATATCTGTAAAGCCATATTTTAAGGCCCCGGTCAAATCTGCATGTCCAGGTCTGGGTTGTGTAACCTTTCTTGCTTCTTCATCTGCCATGAGGGGGTCCATATAGGGCTGCCAATTTTCATAATCCTTGTTTTCAATTAAAAAAGCTATGGGGCTTCCCAAGGTTCTGCCACCCCTAATCCCCGAAAGGACTACCAATTTATCAGTTTCAATTTTCATCCGTCCCCCCCGACCATAGCCTTTTTGCCTTCTGGCCAGATTATTATTTATCTTTTCAATATCAATATTAACATTAGCTGGGAAACCTTCCAATACCCCAATTAAACCCTTGCCATGGGATTCCCCTGCGGTAAGATATCTAAACATGTCCAATACCCCCTCTAAAAAACTCTTCCTATAGGATAGGAGCCAAATACTTTTAATTTATTAGTCATTTGTTTTATAGTTTTCAGTATTGCCTTTATCTTCTCATCTTTTTCATGGCCATGAAAATCAATATAAAAAATATATTTACCCAGTTCCATCTTAGCCGGCCGAGATTCTATCCGGGTTAGGTTAATCCGTTCTTTTGCAAAAACCTCTAAAACCTTATGTAAACTTCCGGGTGAATCATCATTAAATGAAAATACGATTGAAGTTTTATCATTTTCCGTTACAACCGTATCTCCTCTTCCTATAATAACAAATCTAGTTTGATTATTTATATTGTCTTGGATATCTGCGTGAAGAATTTTTAAACCCCTATTTCCCGCAGCCCAACTATCAGCAATGGCTGCATACTCTGGACCTTTTTCCCTTGCTGCCTCACAAGCATCTGAGGTGCTCTCCCTTGAAACCATCTTAATATTAGGGTAGTGGTGGGCAAGAAATTCCCTGCATTGCCCTAAGGCCTGGGGGTGGGACAAAACATATTTAATGCTTTCGGGACTATCCCCAACACCCAAGAGGTTATGTCTTACCTGTAAAATAATTTCACCCCTTATTTGGGAGACTTTTGTTTGCATCAAGGCATCCATTGCTTGAGTAACTGCCCCTTCTGTAGAGTTTTCTATAGGCAATATTCCCTCTCCTATATGGCCCTTTTCAACCCCCTCTATTATTTGTTTAAAACTTCTTAGCCCAACTAGGTCTTTGTCAGGTCCATAGTGGCTTGCGGCAATATAGCTATAAGAACCCTCAGGTCCCAAATATCCAATTTGCATATATGTCATCCTTTCCTATCTAGCAATTTTCTTTAACATTTCAAAAAATCCCGGAAATGATATTGGTATACACTGGCTATTTTTTATTGTAAGAGGTGTTTGAGCAAAAGTTCCGGCTATAGCCATTGCCATTGCAATCCTATGGTCTCCATAGCTTTCTACCTGACCACCCTGTATTTTATTATTCCCCTCTATTTCCATACCATCTTCCAATTCTGTAACCTGTATTCCTAATTTTTTCATTTCTGTAACCATGGATGTAATTCTATTTGATTCCTTCACCCTTAACTCCTCTGCATCGGTAATTCTTGTTTTGCCTTGTGCAATTGCTGCTATTATTGCAATTACGGGGATTTCATCTACTAATCTAGGAATAATTTCTTTGGTTAAATTTGTCCCCTCTAGTTTTCCCCCCTTAATAATAATATCACCTATTTCCTCACCACCACTTTTATGAAGCCTGTCAATCTCGACATCTGCCCCCATAGCTTTTAGAACATCAATAATCCCTGTCCTGGTAGGATTTAACCCGACATTTTCAATGATTAAGTGCGAACCAGGCTTTGCAGCCGCCGCCACCATCAAAAAAGCTGCCGATGAAATATCCCCTGGCACCTGGATATTTTCAGCATAAAGTTCCGATTTTTCTATAGTTACCTTGCCATCCTGGGTATAAATATTTGCCCCCAAAGATTCAAGCATTTTTTCAGTATGGTTACGGGAGGGGATTTCCTCCCTAACAATAGTCTGTCCATCAGCATATAAGCCTGCTAAAAGGATAGCCGATTTTACTTGAGCACTTGAGACAGGTGAATGATAATCAATTCCGGCTAAATTGCCACCCCTAATAACCAAGGGCGCTAGGCTTCCGTCCTCTCTACCCATAATCGTGGTCCCCATTTTTCTTAAGGGCACTGCAATCCTATCCATGGGCCTTTTTCTAATAGACCCATCTCCGGTAATTATGGTCATGAATTCCTGGCCCGCTAGTATGCCGGACATAAGTCGGATTGTAGTCCCAGAATTGCCCACATCTAAAAAGTTTTGTGGCTCCCTTAATCCATTTAGTCCCTTACCGTGCACAATGATTTCATGGCCTAAATCTTCTATTTCTATCCCCAATTCTCGAAAGCAGGCAATTGTATTTAGGCAATCATCTCCAGGTAAAAACCCCCTAATTTTAGCGGTTCCCTTACTAATACTAGATAGCATAACAGCCCTATGAGAAATAGATTTA
>CAZUTD010000091.1:0-6410 GCA_964623185.1 uncultured Clostridiaceae bacterium | reverse complement strand
CCTGTCATCGCTCTTTATTGTCGCGTAATCTATTTCCATATTTTCACTTAATCTAAAATTTATTTTTAACCCATAGGGCTCTTCCCTGGTAAACAATTCTATCCCCTTATATTCTAACCCTTCCGAAAACTCCAAAAGATAGATTATATTTGCAACTTTTGAATTATCACCTATCATTGCATTTTTAAATTCATATAATTTATCAGCCTTATTTATATTATCGTATTTAGGTGGATTACTCAATAAACTTATTGACAGGCCTGCAATTAAGATAATAGACAAGCTTATAACCCAGAGTTTTGGCTTTTTATAGGCTAATATATTTTTTATCCTAGATTTAGTATTGCTTTCACCAAAGGCAAGGGGGGAGACTCCCGTAATTCTTTTGCCAATGGACATATTTAACAAGGAACTAGAATAAGCTTTTTTTATCCCATAACCCATTTTTCCCACAACAAACTCATCACAGGACATTTCCATATCCCGTCCCATTAAGTAAAATCCTAACCAAACCAAGGGATTAAACCAGTGAAGACTTGCTATTAAAAATCCTATAAAGTTTATTATATGATCTTTTCTTCTTATATGGGTTTCCTCATGTTTTATGATATAGGACTTTTCTATATTAGAAAGATTTAAGGGCAAGTATATTTTAGGGTTTGTTAAGCCAAAAACAAAGGGTGTAGGTATATGGCCTATTTCATAGATATTTGCATATAAAAGATTAGCTGCTTTTAACTTCTTGGAAAGCCTTATGCTAGTAATTAGTCCATAGGTCAAGATTGCTAAAAGTCCTATAAGCCATATTGTGCTTGCAATGCCAATCCATATTTGGATAGGATTTATACTTGCTTCCATAATAGTTGGCGGAGGTAATATTTTATTTACACTATTATCAAGTATTTTTATTCCAGACTGAATTTCCGGTGCCTTGCTATATATAATGCTTTCAGGAATGGTCCTTGTGTTAATAGATATTAGGCTAAAAACGCTTTCAAAAGAAATAGGAAGCGTAAGCCTAATAAAGGGGATGGACCAAAGTATGTAAGAAAATATTTTTGGTGCCTTCCTTAAAAACAATCTTATTATAAGAATAAACAAGATAACATACGAGGATGTTATGGTCATATTAAGCAGGTGCAAAAACAACCTATCCATTATACTTCCTCCCCATGACTATCTATTAGTTTTTGTATTTCCTCTATTTCTTTTTTGCTAAGTTTCTTTTTCCTAGTAAACGCTGTTAAAAACCTAGGTAAAGACCCCTCAAAGTTTTCTTCTACAAATATTTTGCTTTGCTGGCTATAAAAATCATCTTTTTTTATTAATGCTTGAACCAGGCTATTCTTATTTATAATTATTCCTTTTATCTGGAGCCTTTTTAACATTGTATAGGTAGTGGATTTCTTCCAGCCAAATTCTTTATTGCAAATCCCTACCAGGTCTGGTGATCTTATGGGTTCCTTGCTCCATATTATTCCGACTAAATTTTCTTCTGCATCTGTCAGCCTATAGTCAACCATTTTTCTCAGCTTCCTTTCAGTTTACAACTTGTAGACTTTCTTGCTTATAGTTTATGCTGTGTAGACTGGCATGTCAAGTGTTTTTTTAGTTAAAAAAATCCCTACACATCCGTGTAAGGCTATTGGGACAAACTTATGCTTAACCTATATAGAAGGAGGGAGTTTATACATCTTTGCCAGGTGGGCAAATTTATCTACCATAATTTTCTTCAATTTCCCCATGTATAAAAGATTTGTTTTATAGAAATACTATTATTATAGACTCTATATGTCTATAATAATATTTATTTTTATTTATAGCCACAAAAAATCTTTAAGGGTGGTGGCCTAATTGAATAATAAAATAACCAATCTCAAGGATCTTATGAAGGTTTATGGAAATAAAAAATCTGATTTGGAAATATCCTATATGCTGGATATCCCTCTTGATAAAATTAAAAGTCAAAGAAGGGAAATCATTCAAAAAAGCATTTCCTCAAAAACAAAATAATTTTATTTTTTTCTCATAATGAAGGGAACTTTTTCCCTTTATTTTTTTAACCTTCTTTTAGGGACATTGACCATATATCTTTAATTTTATTTTTAAACATATAGTATTTTAGTTCTGTGATTGGTGTGGTTATTAGTTCCTTTTCGCAATTCCTGCATATGTACTGGTTTAATAAAACTATTCCCCCATCCCCGTTTTCTTTATTGCATATGTAGCATTTCAACTTGTCTGTCATAAAATCACCATTCCTATAAAATAATTATGTCTTTATTGTCGCCCTCCATAATTTATTTTATTCAGGATACTAGTACATTGTTTATGTCCAAATAAGAAAATAGCTATTATTTCTTGACAAAGAAATAATAGCTATTTAATTTGACGAAATCTTTGACTGTATTTTCTTTTCTTGCCTGGTCCTATATCATACTGTGTAGTTTCCTGATTTGCTTCAAGCATCATGGCGCTAATATCTCTGCCTATTGTTTGGATAAGGGTTAAAAAGAGTATGAAAATAGGAACCATTATAACAAATAAAAAGCTTATATTAATATAGTGTTTCATCATTTCCATTCCTTTTCCTACCCCCCTCTACAAAGTTTTTGTCGAATAACCTATCTTTCGTCATTGTTTATGAAAATCCTTGTTTATATATTCTTTATTCTACATATATTGCTAAAGTCCTACCTCCTTATGTAATATTTCTTATATAATAATGCATTTTTTTTAATTAGGTGGTAGAATAGTATAAAGATTAGATAAAAATGCAGTGCTTTTGTAATGCAAAGGGGGAATCTTTTCCTATGAATAGACAATTTTCCGCATTAATCATATTAATTTTTGTTTTGCTAGCCGCATATCTTTATATGCCTTCCTATTTATCAAGATCCTCTCACAAGGAGGCGGTTGAAATTACCGTTCCACAGGGTGCTTCCTTAAATTTTGTGGCCAATCTCCTTTATGAAAAAAATATTATAAGGAGTAAGTTTTGGTTTAAATATAAGTCTAAGGAAAAAAGTATAGATAGGAATATAAAACCTGGTAGCTATGTCATAGATAAGGGTTTAAATTTGGAGGAGATTTTTGATTTGCTTCAAAAAGGCCAGGCGGAAATCTCTGTCATCGTAACAATACCTGAGGGTTTTACCCTTTACCAAATAGCTAGCCGGGTTGAAGCTGCGGGTCTTGCCACCATAGATGAATTTGTCCAGGCAACAAAACAATATTTTGAAGAAAATCACGGCGACTTTGATACTAGGGATTTATACTATGAAATGGAGGGTTATTTATACCCCGATACCTACTACTTGAGCCCAAAACAGACTGTAGAAGAGGTAATCTCTACCCTGGCCCAAACAATGGACAGGGTATTTACAGAGGAATATATAAAAAGAGCAGGGGAAATGAATTTATCGGTCCACGAAGTTCTGACTATTGCATCTCTAATTGAAAGGGAGGCTTACAATGACAATGAAAGGGCAAGCATTGCAGGTGTAATTTATAATCGCCTTAAGAAAAAAATGCCCCTACAAATTGATGCCACCGTTATCTATGGTATTGGTAAGGGTCAGGACCATATAAGCAGGGTATTGACTTCCCATTTAGAGGATCCTTCTCCTTTTAATACCTATAGGATTGGTGGTTTACCACCAGGACCTATTGCAGCTCCCTCAAAGGCCTCTATCGAGGCTGCCTTATATCCTGAGGACCATGGCTATTTTTATTATGTCATGGGGGAAGGTGGGCATGTCTTTAATATAAAATACGAGGACCATTTAAAAGACCGGGCAAAATATCTTGAAAAAATCAATAAGAAGTAGTTTATAGGCATTATAAAACCCCTAAACCATATAGAGATTTAGGGGTTTAATTACTTATATAGTATATTTTTTTAATTCATGCTTACCTTACTCTTCAAGTGATATGTTTCCGATTGCTACGCCTACTACATTCTTGTCCCTATCTATAATTGGTGTAGCTATGGTTGAGCAATAGGTGTTAGTGTAGACAGATATGTAGGGTTCTGATATAGCCGTTTTGCCTGTGATTGCTTCCTTAAAAAATGGTCTAAAGGAAAAATTTTGCGTTCCTGTCGTTCTCTTGCCCATGGAGATAATAAGCTTTGTATCTCCCTTTATATCTAGGATTCCTAAAATATCAAATCCCTCATGTTGTTTATAATATCTTTGTATTATACTTTCAAATTCTGCTTCCCTCATTTGTTTGACATTTTGCTCCTGTGCTATCTGTTCTATAATTCTTTTACCCCAGTCCAGTTTGTTTCTCATATCATTTGTTATCACAAATTTCTTAACAAAACTATCTATGTTTTCCTGGACTTCCCTTGCCATTTGGCATAATTCCTTTATGGACTCAAACATAATGCTTAAGGCAGAGGCCTGTTCCTCTGTTGTCGCAACAGCTTCCTGGGTAAAGCAAACAGATTTTTCTGTATTAAGTGCAATTTCTTCTATTGCTTGATTTGCATCCTTAACTAAATTTGCCTCATTTTCTGCCAACAAATGAATTCTGTCGATAGCTTTTGAAGTGTTTTCAGTGGACTCAATAATGTATTGAAATTGACCCTGGCTTTTATCAACGATTTCAATGTTTTCTTTCATGTTATCGGCTTCCCTGTCAATTTCTGTAACAATGTTTTTTATGTAATCAGAAATACCCCTAACAGTTTCATCTATCTCCTTAGCTGATTCAGAGGATTGTTCCGCTAGTTTTTTTACTTCCCCTGCTACAACTGCAAAACCTTTTCCTGCTTCCCCGGCCCTGGCTGCTTCTATGGAAGCATTAAGGGCTAATAAATTTGTATTTTCACTTATATCATAAACTGCTGTGGTAATTTTTTGTATTCTTTCTGTGTTCTCTTCGAGTTTTCTTATGTTTTCTGCTAATGCAATAATCCAATTGGTGTTATTTTTTAATCTTTCTAAGGTTTTCTCGAAGTTTTCTACACTGTCCCTTACTATATTGAGCATTTTATCCGACATTTCCTGGGTTCTTTCTGATTCAGTTAGTATGTTGAGTATATCTTCCTGTATTTTTGCCGTATGTTCCTTGGCATTGATAAGGGACTGGTTCTGGTTGGTGGCCTCATTTGCAATATCCAAAATAGCCGTTGATATCTCCTCGCCCGAATCATAAATATGTTTTGCACTCATTTCCAAGTCATGGCCAAAGGTAACTGTCTTTTGGTTAGAGACTGCAATCTTTGCTATAAGGTTTTTTACATTGTTTAATAAGACATTAATAGTTTTACCCAATTCGTCCATGGAAGCATTTTTTTGGGTCCCCACCTTGGAAGTTAAATCTCCGTCTGCTACACGGGCAACAGCATTCTTTAAATCATTTGTTTCCCTTTTGTTACCAAAAATCATTTTTCTTCCCCCCCTTTTGCCACATGTTGATAATATATTTAAAACTTTAAATAATATTTTTAAAATCCTTCTTACTACTATTGTACCAGTAGATGAGCATGTCTTCAACAAAAATTATCATTTGAAAAATTATTTGGTATTTTAAGAATATAAATTTAGGCAGGCTAATTAGGATAATCTATCTATATAATTTTGGAGTATAACCCCATCCATAGGATTACATTTAAAAACCATGGTTTCCTCATTTTGAAAATTTTTTAAACGGACTGTGAATTGGTTATCCTTTTCATCTACCTCATACAATATGCACCGGTATCCTTCGTCATATAAACCCTTGAAATTTTGTATAACTGGAGAATCAAAGTCGCCATTCATAACACCAGGTCCTTTCCTTCAATATAATATGAATCTACAGATATATTGACCAGTTTTTTTTACTTTATTCATAAAATAAAAATCTCCTTAAAAACTAAAAGTTAATAAAAAGATTTTTATTCAAAAATTATCTTAATTTTATTATTCTTTAATAAGATTCCTTTTTCATAGTAGCTAAAACCTTCATAAATAGATTTAAGGTTTTTAATCTTTCTTCATCTTCCGCAAAATTATCCCTCATTTTGCAAAAACAATTATCGTTTGTTTTAGTTTTTTCTTTTTTCTCTCTATATTCACTTAAACTTATTATTTTTCTTTTATCCATAATAACCACTTCTCTCAATCGTATTAAATTCTGGTATTAAGATATACTTTTCGCTCTTTTTTATAAAAATCCTTCTTTTTTTCACTAATTTCTTTTTTTAAGTTTTTTAGAGAAAGACACTTTAATCCTATTTAAATCCATTTTACCCAATTATAATTTTTTTATGCAAAAAATAAAAGGTGATCCAAATTTTTATTGGTTCACCTTTTATATTAAAATATTAATGGAAAAAGATTAAAAAGTCTATTTTTATTCTTCCGTTTCTTCTGTTTCCTCTGCTACTTCTTCTTCAGTTGTTTCTTCTGTTTCTT
>CAZUTD010000090.1:0-6430 GCA_964623185.1 uncultured Clostridiaceae bacterium | reverse complement strand
GAAGGATAGCAAGAGAAAACAATATAGATCTTGGATTGGTGACAAAAAAACCAGAGAAGAAGCGAATAGAAAAGATAGATGTCCTAGATTACTTGGAGCAAAACAGGAGAAAAATGACTCCCTTGGCATCAAAGATTGCTGCAAATGAAGGAATAGATATCTCCACTATAGATAAAAAACCTGGAGAGAGGATATACAGCAGTGACCTCATAGGCAGGGCTGCAAAGGGAATAGAAAAGACCGTTCCTGTTACCGGAATGAGAAAAGTAATAGCTAGGCGGATGAAAGAGAGCCTTGAGATAGGGGCCCAGGTATCGATAACGACAGAGGTTAACATGACCAATGCCATAAACTTAAAGGACAATATTAAGGACAAAATCAATGATTATTATGGCAGTAAAATATCGATAAATGATATTATTTTAAAATTTGTATCAAGGGCTTTAAGGGAAAATCCTAGAATAAACAGTGAATTTACCCAAGAAGAAATAATATTAAAAGAAGAAATAAATATAGGTCTTGCTGTGGCCTTGGATGAGGGTTTAATCGTCCCGGTAATTAAAAATGTTGATAGCAAAGGTTTGGGTGAAATAGCAAAGGAATCCAGAGACCTCATAAATAGGGCTAGAAATGGAAATCTTTTACCGGATGAATATGCTGGAGGTACTTTTACCGTATCCAACCTAGGAATGTTTGATATAACCGAGTTTAATTCTATAATAAACCAACCTGAGAGTGCTATTCTTTCTGTTGGCAAGATAGTGGACAGGCCTGTGGTTGTTGGTGAAAATATAGAAATAAACCCCATAATGAAATTAACTTTAACCTTTGATCATAGACCGATTGATGGGGCGGCTGCGGCCATATTTTTAAAGAGGGTTAAAGATTTGCTGGAAGAACCTTATGAGATGATGATTTAAACTAGAGGAGCTGATTATATGCAATATGATATTGCAATAGTTGGAGGCGGTCCCGGCGGATATGTAGCAGCAATCAAGGCTGCTCAAATGGGAAAAAAAACTTGCATTATTGAAAAGGACAAACTTGGTGGCACATGTTTGAATATAGGTTGTATTCCTACCAAGGTTATGCTAAAAAGTGCTGAAACATTAAAAGAGCTTAAAAACGCGGATGCTTTTGGAGTAATAGATGTGGATACAAGCAAAGCGAAGCTGGATTTAGAAAAGGTACAAGTAAGAAAAAAGAATATTGTAGACCAATTAGTTGCTGGTGTTGGTGGTCTTTTACGAAAAAACAAGGTAGATGTTCTTGTGGGCCAAGGGAAATTGCTTGATAAAAATACCATACAAGTGGGGGACCGGCAAGTATATGCAAAAAATATAATTATAGCAACAGGATCCTCTTCAAAAAATTTACCAATCAAGATTGATTCCAAAGCAAAAGTTTTAACGAGTACACAAGCCTTGGATTTAACGGAACTACCCCAAAACATTACTATTATAGGAGGAGGTGTAATTGGTATAGAATTTGCTTATTTTTTAGGAAGCTTGGGGACCAAGGTTACTATTCTTGAATTCTTGGATAGGATTCTTCCAATGATTGATGCGGAAATTGGACAAGAGGTTACCAAGCAGTTAAAAAATATGGGGATTTCCATAGTTACAGGTGCCAAAGTTTCCGAAATTAAGAGGGACCAGGTCATTTTCGAAAAAGACGGACAATTAATGGAAGTCCAGGCTGATAAAGTATTGATGTCAGTTGGAAGGATTCCTAATGTGAAGGGTTTAAATCTTGAACAAGTTGGTATTCAAACAAAAAATGGAGCAATCCTTACAAATGAATTTATGGCAACTAATATTGAGGGTATATACGCTATTGGTGATGTGAATGGTAAATCCATGCTTGCCCATACAGCGTCTAAGGAAGGAATTGTAGCGGTCAATAACATTTGTGGTAACAAAATGGAAATGGACTATTCTACAATACCTAATGGAATTTATATTCAACCAGAAATTGCATCAGTGGGATTAACCGAGGAAGAAGCAAGACAAAAATATGGTCAGATAAAGGTAGGCAAGTTTCCTTTAATTGCAAATGGAAAGGCCAAGGTATCAGGCGATGAACGGGGTCTTATCAAGTTAATTGCTGAGACTAAATATAATGAAATTGTGGGTGCTCATATCTACTCTAGCCGTGCAACTGATATGATTTCAGAATTAACATTGGCCATGGATTTAGAATGTACTGCGGAGGAAATTGCAATGGCGGTACATCCACATCCGACTATATCAGAGGCTATTAATGAAGCATGTCATGCAGTTTTAGGCAGGCCAATCCATTTTTAGCTTATACGGGGGAAGAAGTCAGGACCGATAATATTGTTTCATATAATCAGACTTTTTCCTCCGACTTTAAAACTGACAGGGCAAATGATCAGGCCTGTATTGCAATATATGTTATCTGTAATGGGTGTATTGGAAGGGAGGTAATTTTTAAATGGGTCGTGTGGATGGAAGAGTTGCAATTGTAACTGGGGGAGCCCAGGGTTTGGGTAAAGCTATTTCAATGCGTTTGGCAGAGGAAGGGGCATTTGTAAATATTTTTGACATCTCCAATGCTGATACAACAGTAGAGGAAATAAAAAACATGGGTAAAGACGCTAAAGCCTATATTGTTAACATTCTAAATGATAATGAAATTGATAAGGCAGTCAATGAAGTTATAAAGACCCATGGAAGAGTAGATATTCTTGTCAATAATGCGGGTGTAGTCTCAGCCCATGACAATTTATTATCTGTGACAGATGATATTTGGGATAGGGAAATTGGCATTAATTTAACCGGAACCTTTTATTGTTGCCGTGCCGTTCTCGGGAAAATGATAGAACAGCAAAGCGGTAAGATTGTGAACATCTCTTCTATTGCAGGAGACACGGGAAGACCCAAGACAAGTCCGGCTTACTCCGCTGCAAAGGCAGGTGTTTATGGGTTGACCATGTCCATGGCAAGATCAGTCGCAAAGGATGGGATAAATGTAAACGCAGTTTGTCCCGGTGTAGTATTAACCGGTATACACGATTCCTATCCCAAGGAAGCGTTGGAAAAGCTACTATCAGAAATTCCTTACAAAAGGGGAGGAACACCTTTAGATATTGCAAATGCCGTACTATTTTTATCCAGCCAGGAATCTGATTATATAACAGGAACAAGATTAAGAGTAAACGGAGGTTCTTGGATGGGCTAAAATACCACTCGAAAGAAAGGGAGCGAATAAGGTGGGTAGACTAAAGTCAAACATTGCAATTGTAACCGGTGGTGCTAGGGGAATAGGCAGGGCAATTTCTGTTAAATTGGCAAAAGAGGGAGCATTAGTATATATTTTTGACATTGGGGACTGTGGATGGACCCTGGAGGAAATAGCCCAAAATGGTGATTATGCCAAGGCATTCAATATAGATATTACCAATAGTATTGATGTTGAGAATGCTATAAACGATGTAATTGAATTACACAGAGGTATAGATATTCTTGTGAATAATGCCGGTGTGGTCTCCACCCATGACAATATTCTGTCGGTTTCTAATGACATATGGGATAAGGAAATCTCAGTTAATTTAACCGCAACATTTTATGCTTCAAGGGCTGTGCTAGGAAAAATGATAGAGCAAAAATCAGGTAAAATCATCAATATATCCTCTCTTGCAGGCGATACCGGCAGGGTTCAAACAAGTCCGGCTTATGCAGCGGCAAAGGCTGCTATATATGGCCTAACAATGTCTATGGCAAGGTCTGTTGCAGAATACGGTATAAATGTAAATGCAATTTGTCCAGGAATTATGTTGACTGACATCACCAAGGCTTATCCAGAGGATGTATTGGACAGGTTACTATCAGAGGTCCCCTATCCAAGGGGTGGGACGCCTGAGGACATAGCTGAAGCGGTATTATTTTTAGCCAGCCAGGGGTCAGATTATATTAATGGGGCAAAAATCCGTGTTAATGGAGGGTCCTGGATGGGTTAGTTAAGAGTTGTTTTTTCAAAACTAAAGAGAATTGAGAGCTAAAATTTTAATTGTTGATGTTTGAAATTTAGGATAATCCTAAAATTTTTAAACATAGATAGCAAGAACTGTGTAATTTTGTGATAGCTAAAAAAAAGGAGGAAAAAAAATGAGGAAGAAACTAGTACTTTTATTAGCCTTAACTTTATGTTTATCGATGGTTCTCTCGGGATGCGGGGGCGGAGGAGTTGCGACAAACAACGGTGAAGCTGGTGGAACTTCCCCAGGTTCCGGCGAAACTTTCACTTGGAAGGTTCAAGGTTATACAGCTGCGAATACGACATTCGATGATTATGGAAAACATTGGGCTGAATTGGTAGAAACTATGTCTGGTGGAAGGCTTAAAATTGAATGGTATCCAGCAGATTCATTAGTTTCGGCATTTGATGTTCCAAATGCAGTTAGGGATGGTATCCTTGATGCGGAATATGGTTATTCAGGACTGTGGACTAGTTTGGAATATGGAGCACCTCTATTTTGTTCAATACCTGGGGAATTCTCCGATCAGTTTGATATGCTTTATTGGCTGCAATATGGAGGCGGTATGGATATATGGAGAGAAATGCTAGAACCTTACAATGTCACCGTATTTCCGGCAGGAATTTTAGATGCTGAAATATTCTTATGGACAAATAAACCAATAAAATCTATGGATGATTTAAAAAGCATGAAACTTAGAATGATGCCTTTAATGGGTGATATTCTTGCTGCAAATGACTGTTCAGTTGTTTTCCTTCCTGGTGGAGAAATTATACCCAGTATGGAGAGGTCAGTAATAGATGCCGGCGAGTTTTCAACACCTGCCTTGGATGAAACTTTTGGTTTCCAAGATGTTGCAAAATATTATCACAAACCTGGATTCCATCAACCAACATCAATACAAGAACTTGTAATCAATAAGGATAGTTGGAACAAGCTACCCGCAGATTTACAAGCTATTGTTGAAGCTGCATGTAATTCAAATGTTATGTGGACATGGATGGAAAATGGTGTGAGAAACCAAGCTGCAATGGAACGATTTAGTGCAAAGGGAGTCGAGGAAGTAATTTTACCGGATGAAGTAGTGAATACTTTACAAGACTGGACAAATAAATGGTTTGAGGAAAAAATGAAAGAGGATCCATTTATTGATAAGGTTCGTAAGTCGCAAATGGATTTCATGAAGTCCTGGGTTCCATATAAGACAAATATGAATATCCCATATCCAGACTGGGCATATGAACTAGCAAAATAATTTAACACATTTTAAAGGTAAGGGCTTGTACAAGCCCTGCCTTTAAAATTAATAGTTGGATTTATGAATATTCACTTTAACACCTCTGGATCTTAAAAATGCATTTAAAATAATTGTTACTCATTAATAGAATTAGACAAGGAGGGAATTTTATGGCTCTACTAAAGAAAATCGGCGATTGTATTACCAAGATTAACGAAAAAATTGCTTTTCTTGCATCTTTTTTAGTATATCCACTTATGGTGGTTGTGGTAATAGAAGTAGTGGCAAGGTATTTTTTAAACCGTCCAACAACCTTTTCATATGATTTAACATGGATGCTTTATGCGGCATTAGTTTTCTTGGGTGGGGGACACTGCCTGCAACATGAAGTCCATGTCAGGGCGGATATTATTTACGATATGTTTGGAAAGAAGGGAAAGGCAATTATCAACATGTTCTGTTACCCGTTTTTCTTCTTTTCATCCATGATAGGACTAACAATTTCAACTTATTACTTAATGATTAAGGCATGGCAATTCAAGGAGAAATCACCCTATACAAGTTGGAACCCACCTACGGGACCTATCAAGACAGTATTATTCATTAGTATCTTAGTACTATTATTACAAGGGATGGTTATATTCTCCGGGCATCTAAAAGACTTATTTAAGAGAGGTGAACAAGAATGACACCTGAATTATTAACAATATTAATGTTTTTCGGGATAGTAGTAGGCGTCTTTCTGGGCTTTCCAATTGCCTTTACATTGACAGGCTTGGGCTTGATTTTCGGAGTAATTGGTTGGGGTGGATCAGTTTTAAACTTGCTTGGCTCTAGGGCTTTTGCGGTTATGACAAATTACACCTATGTTGCCATACCATTATTTGTTTTCATGGGTTGTATGTTAGAGCGTACAGGTGTAGCAGATGATGCCTTTGCCGTTTTAAACCAATGGTTAAGGAGGGTGAAGGGCGGTCTTGCAATTGCAACTGTTATCCTGTGTACAATCTTTGCTGCGTGTACAGGAGTGGTTGGTGCATCGGTAACTACAATGGCAGTACTTGTATTACCTTCCATGATGAGCAGGGGTTACAGCAAGTCACTTTCAACAGGTGTTGTGGCAGCGGGAGGAACTCTCGGTATTCTTATTCCTCCAAGCATTATGTTAGTGGTTTTTGGGCCAATAGCCGGAG
>CAZUTD010000089.1:1281-6441 GCA_964623185.1 uncultured Clostridiaceae bacterium | reverse complement strand
GGCATTAAATAAAGATTCTTTTGCCAGGGATGTAAGGGTTAAAATTCCTTTGTCCTTATCAAAGGGCGATGGTTTTAATTCGATATATGTTGATGTCTCTGCCATTTCTGATAAGAGTTCAATTTTTTCATTAGAAAGAACAGTTGTAAAGTTATCATTATATTTGAACCATAAATAATCATTTATGTCCTCTATAATCTTGTTTTCTTTTGGGGTTCCAAAGACAACTAAATTATCACCATAATATTGTTTCCCAAATTCATCAGCCTTAATGCCCTTCACAATTCCCTCATTGTCCACAAGATCAGCTCCCAATACAGAAGCAATTTTGCCTGCAATTGCTAAATCTTCTTTTTGTGGCTTATTTGGTAGGATAATCGTTGTAATATCTATATCATTGTCCCTAGTAAAAGGATGTGGCAGGTTTTGAAATAGGGCTAAGCCCCTTTCCTGTTTAGTCATATAAATGCTGCTATCTTCTACAATATATGCCCACGGTACACTATGTAAATATCTTTCACAGGTAAGTATCCCATCAGGGATAAGTTCAAACACTACCTGTATATCATAGTAGTTACCTTTCACAAGATTTTCCGGTATATAAACCTTAACCTCGTGAGAGTCCCTTTTGTCCTTTAGTAATTTTTCACTTCCTATGGCAACCCCATTAATATATATAGACACCATAGATTTTTCATAGTCTAAGTTATCAGAGTATCTGGTATTAAGATGAACATAAGAACCCCGGGCCAATTTCTTATTATAGGGAATTCTCATGCCAATATTAGTAACTTGTTTTTCTATACCTTCTAAATGGATTCCGTTAATTCCTAAATCTGACAAATATATTAGATCATTGTCGCCTTTTTCCTTTATTCTTGTATCCAAGCTTGATTCTACAGAATAATAATTAGCATCCATCTGCTCCCTTAAACTGCCATTAAATAATGCTTTAACACCCTGTAATAAAGCATCCTCTTTCTCCGATACAAGCATGAGTAAGGGATTCTCACTATTTGTTTTTATTATTTCGCACCTATCTCCATTATTTTCTAGGTTTTTAGAATTATGTAGTGCTAGATTTTGTAATTCCTTGGGTGCTTTTTTAAGGCTACCCAGGTAAATAAAGCCTTCAAATTTATCCATTTGAAAATCACTGCTTCTAAGCAAATCTATTTCATAATTGTAGCCTTCCTGCATTGATTTTAAGCGTGCAATCATAGTTAAGGCTGCCGAAAGTTCATAGTTTTTATAGTCATCAGGAATTATAATTCCTATAGGGTGGGAATTATCTGCCCTCATACTGGTGAAAAATTTGGGGAAATCCGATATCTTATTATAAATTGATTTCTGATTATAAGATACAACATAATTTGTTTTTCCATCAATAACCAACCAATTAGCCGTAATTTTATCAGATTCACAAGGCAACTCAGAAATTCTGGTATTGGTCCTAATTTTAAGTTCATTATATCCAGATTTAATTTTATCTTTTGGAATATCGATAAACCAATTTTTTAGTACATCTGTATCCTTTTCCTTTAACTTCATAGAATGAATGGGTATATCATTCATATAAATTGTAATGTATGAAAACTCATGCATAATTATTTTACTTAGTCTATAAAATAAATTAAATTTAAAATCCCTTACTTCCAAATCCTTATCCACATGAAAGTACCATTTACTCTCCCCTATAACCCCTCTTAGTTCTATATCATTTATTACCCTATAAGTGTATTCTAAGCTTCCATTATCCTTTTTTAGTATGGTTACTTGTTTTTCTGTTTCATCCACTATTGCCTCAAGAACATTTTCAGTATTTGTTTCAGGATTTTCCAATGCTTTACTTATAATAATGGATTCAATTTGTGTCTGGCTTAACTGGGTAATATAGGCAGTATTTTCAAAAGATTTGGCCTTATCCAAGTCTTTTATGGCATCCTCCTCCGCCCTATAAATCCCAGAATACACAATATACATATTTGCTTTTAATAAGCCAGGTGTGAAACCCTCTTTCTCTAATCGGTCCATTACAGTTCCTGCCATATTTTCACTAGCATAGACCCCTATCTGGATAGCATAGAAATTTATATCATCTGAAGTTGCTGGTGGTGAGTTATTTATTATTGGTGCAGCATAAGCCGTGTTAATAATAGAAATCAAAAATACTGCTATTAATAAAAATGATGTCCTACGTTTTCTTAACTTTCTCATGGTTTGCCCCCTTTAAATCCATGTGTTAATATGGCCTTGTTAATTTTTCAATCAAATCTTTCTGTCTTATACCATTTTACTTCTCTCTTGAAAAATATATCCCCCATATAACTAATTAGCCCCATAACTGCAACTATTGTCCATAACTTGCAATATGTGAAATACATTAGTAGTACAATAAAAAAATTCGATACATTAAGTTCTCCTTTTTCAATCGAGGCAGCAATCAAGACTGACAGGACAAAAAGCACATAGGCCATAAACCATAATAATAAACTGTAACCAATAATATGTGTTTCTATAAATCCTCCCAGACCCAATATAAATAATAAATCTGATACGACCGCCCCAATAAAGAAAAAAACATAAATGGCTAAAAAATATAATATATCAAATCTTACGGGACCAGCATCCTTGTCGAATAAATACTTGAAGTTTTTTATCATTACATAATAATTTCCTTTAACCCAGCGTTTTCTTTGTTTTAACCATACTGGTATTGTTTCGGGTTCCTGCTCCCATGAAGCGGAATATGGACAAAATCTAATATGGTAGCCCATTCTATAAATTCTAAAGCTTATTTCAGTATCCTCAGTAATAGCCTTAGTATCCCAACCACCAATCTCGTTTAAAATACTTCTTCGTATGATAAAATTTGTCCCTGGTATGGTACAAAGTTTTAGTAATTGCCACCTGCCTGCTTGCGCCATCCATTGAAAATATAGGCCCTCCAAATTAATAAATCTGGTTAGCAAATTTCTATTTTTGTTTCTGCACCTAAATTTACCTATTACAGCCCCCGCCTTGGAGTCGTTTTCTATCTCATAGACCAATTCATATAGGGCATTTTTTTCTGGTGTGTTATCAGCATCATAAATGGCAAGCAATTGTCCCTTGCTTCTTTCCAGTCCAATATTTAATGCGTTTGATTTACCCTTGCCCCCCGTAATATTATCCGTATTAATAACAGTTAAATTTCTGTGGGGATTCTTTTCCTGTATTTTTTTTAATATTTCTGCTGAATTATCATTGGAATTATCATTAATTACAATGATTTCATACTTTTCTGGGTCATAATTCAAATTCAGCATAGATTCCACAGTCATTCCTATTACTTTTTCTTCATTATGCGCGGGTATAAGTATTGATACAAATGGTAGGGTTTCCAAAACTCTTTTTTCTTGTTTTCTACTATATTTTAAATAAGCAATAAAACCTGCATTTACTAACACCATATTCAATAATACAACCAACCATATGGATAAAAGTGAGCCTAGTAAAAGATAATCATATATATTTTGCAACATATTCTCCCAACCTTATTGTTTATAATATTTTTTAGTGTCTATTTTCCCTGATATATAAAGATATAGTATCAATATTATCCCTATTATAATAGCAACTTTAATGCTTTTACCAGAAAGAGTTGATATATCATATCCTATAATTTCTTCCTCCTGCTCTAAATTCTTGCCTCTAATCTTTTCTAATTCCTCTTGTTTGAACATTTCCTGCTGAGTCATTACTCGATTGTTATTCCCATTTGTATGACTTATATTGTAAAATAGCTTTAATTCGGATTTATAATGTCTTGGATTGAAATCTGCTATTGGAACCTCTTGGCTATCTAATACTGTTATTAGACCTTCCAACAGGTCCATCTCTGTATTTATATCTATATATACCAGATGTTTGGGATTGTAAGCATTATTTGTTTTATATCTGAAAAAATCTAGTTGTTGTGGCTTGTAGCTCGCAACCATTATATAAGGCTGTAAAACTTCTGTTCTTTCACCCATGTCCAAATTTTCATTAATTCTTACCTCTTCATCGGTTATTAAAAGAAAGGGTAAATCTAAATCATTGAAAACATTAAAACTGTTAAAAACCTTGTCCATGGATAATTTCATCCCCATCACCTCTAAACCACGCTTCCTATACTCTGCAATAGCTTCTTTTAAGGGAATCTTTGGATCTAAATTATAAGCACCCGGGCTATGTGTAACAGGATAATGTGTAAATAAATGTCCACCCTTGGAAACAAGATATTTCAAAACCTCTATATATTCATCATAAGCCTCTAGCTGGTAATTTTCATAAACAGGCATTATTATAAGTACAAATTCAAGCCCCCTATCATAAAAACCATCGGCAATATCCATCAATTTATTTAAATCAGAAAAAGGGTATATTTTGTCAATTCCTAGTATTGGACCAGTCCCATCAATTGGTTTATTGGCAAGGCTTTGATAAAACTCAATATCAGTCATAACCTGCTCTGGATAAAGTTCCATCCATTTAGCATATTCCTTCTTTGAGTCAAAGTTTGATGTCAAAATAATAATGGAATCCTTTTCCCCAAAATTGATTTCCTCAACTTTATCATGTGGCAGTAAAAACACATTCCTTCCCTCACTTTTTAACTGGGCATATAGTCTCATCGCACTACTGCCCCTTTCACCATAAGAATACAAATGCTTATAAACTATATAGTCTTTTGAGTCTATTGACATAGCATGACTTGTAGTTATCTTTGTAATTAATAAAATAATAATAAAACAAACAATCCAAGCTAATTTCCTATATTGTTTTTTGCAAACAGACTTAGACATCATATTCCATATCCCTTTCAGCCATTTCTAAAAATTCATAGGGATTTTTTATTATATCTTTGTCATAGATTGCTACACCAATCAATGCTTCTATTTTAATTTTATTAATTATAGCATCCTCCTTAAACTCCATTGATTGAATTTCTTCCCTTAAACGGTTTTCAACATATTTACCCCCATCCTTATTAGATAAGAAGATAATGGCGAAGGTATTCATATTGCGTAAAATATATTTTCTGTCTTCTTCTCTTAACACATTATCAATTGTTTTTGATAATTGTTGAATAACCGTGTTAAACCTACTTTCACCCATAATCTTTATAACATCATC
>CAZUTD010000089.1:0-1271 GCA_964623185.1 uncultured Clostridiaceae bacterium | reverse complement strand
GGTAAACATCTATCTCGTACCGTCTACCAATATTCATGAAGGATTGCAATTCCCCAAAAAAAGATTCCCCGCTCCTTAACTGAGTTTCCTTATCAATGGTAACAAGCTCTTTGTTTTCCTGGCGCAACTCCATGTTTTCATCCTGAATACTTTTAATTAAGCTTCCCTTATATGCAAAGATCATTGTTGCAATTGGAAGCATAATCATCCAAAAATATACATCTGTTCCAATAGGGGGACCTCCCTTTAAATTTAAATAGATATTTACACTAGCATAAAGAAAGTTAAACATAATAGCATATATGATGGCAATAGTGATATTTGTGTAATAACCAACAAGTGTTCCTATCATAACTGCTAGAATTATGAATATTGCAGTTTTATTTTCATGCAAACCCATATGGGAATATATTATTATAAGCATGAAAAACATGGCTATAATGAAGGAATCCACTAAATCCATAATACTAGCAATCCGGTTAATATACTTCTCTTCCATTCAAACCTTCCCCCTTTAATAAAATCAAAAATTAGGTTGTAAAACTTTATCCTCTTTAAAAAGCAATGAAATTGCATATATAAAATTAAAATAAATTAAGAAATCAAGACATACAGTACTCATAAATAAATGTTTTTTCAAATCCGCATCGCCAGCCCCTATAAAGGCTACAAAAACTTGTGAGAAGGCTGTTAGTATTATATATATAATGACTAATTCAAAGCAATAAGCCGCAGTTTTATCATCCTCTTGCCTCGCCTTTAGTATTCTGTTTATTGCAAAAATCAAATAGATGGACAATAATAGGTAAACAAATCCCTCCTTATGTGGGAGATGATGTTCTTTAAAGCTACTCCAAAATGTAAAAAAGTTGGTTCGAGCACCAAATTCCTTGCCAGAGTCCCTGGTATAGTTTCCAATTACCTCCGGCCTTATGGTAAAACTACTCTTCCAGGCAAAATGCATCATCTTCTTCAAAGCCTTGGGATTGGTCAAATAATATTTTGTAACTGACATCAAACTAAATTGGGAATAAAATTCATCTAGCAGGAGTTGGTCCTCTGGATCAATTACAGGCGTCCCATCATAATAGGTTGTCTCAGTTAAATGTACAAATTTATGTGGTATGCCAACTTTTTCAATAACTTCTTCTATTTGAGGTTCGAAAATCATAACACCCCTAGTCATCATATGATATTTATTGATTAAATGAATGCCATCATCAATTGCAACATACATGGTTACCGATGTAATTAAAAGAATAAAGGCTAAT
>CAZUTD010000088.1:0-6500 GCA_964623185.1 uncultured Clostridiaceae bacterium | reverse complement strand
GGGAAACTTTGGTAAGAGCTATTCTAAAGAAATGGCCTATGCTGCGCCCCGATATACAGAGGCAAAACTCGAAGAGATTTGTAATGAATTTTTTCAAAATTTACATAAGGATACCGTGGATTTTATGCCTAACTATGACAATACAATGGAGGAGCCAAGACTACTGCCTACTACCTTTCCCAACATTCTAGCAAATCCTAATATGGGAATAGCCGTAGGTATGGCAAGTTCAATTTGTAGCTTTAATTTAAAAGAAGTATGTAAGGCAACCATTGAATTCTTAAAGGATAAAGAGGTAGATATAAGTAAGTATCTAAAGGCTCCTGACTTCTCAACTGGAGGGCAGCTTATACTCAACAAAAAAGAGCTTAAGCATATTTATGCCACAGGGAGAGGCAGCTTCTATTTAAGGGGCAAGTATATATATGACAAGAAAAACAATTGTATAGAAATCTATGAAATTCCCTATACCACAACTTTGGAAGCCATTATTGAAAAAATTATTGGCCTGGTTAAAAGCGGAAAAATTCGTGATATTAATGATATAAGGGATGAAACAGATAAGGACGGATTAAAAATTACCATAGATTTAAAAAGAAATACGGATCCAGAAAAACTGATGAATTATTTATACCAATGGACACCTATGCAGGATAGCTTTAGTTGCAATTTTAATGTTCTGATTAATGGTAATCCTAGGGTTTTGGGAATTAAAGAAATACTTAATGAGTGGATAATTTTTAGGACGACTTGTATTAAAAGGCAACTTACATTTGAGATTAGACAAAAAAGCGAAAAGCTACATTTACTAAGGGGATTAGAAAAGATTCTCCTGGATATAGACCGGGCAGTAAAAATTGTTAAGGATACTAAAAAAGATAAGGAAGTTGTACCAAATCTTATGCAGGGTTTTGACATAGATAAAAATCAAGCTGAGTTCATTGCGGAAATTAAACTGAGAAATCTTAACCAAGAATATATTTTGAGCAAAGTAAAGGATATCCAGACCTTAACTAAAGAAATTAAGAGCCTTGAAACAAGCCTGAAAAGTGAAGATAAAATAAACAAGCTAATAATAAAAGGCCTAAAAGATGTGGCCGATAAATATGGAATACCAAGAAAAACTGAAATTATTAAAGAACAGGATATTGAATCCATCACAGAAGAACTTTTAATTAAAGATTATAATGTTAAATTGTTCCTAAGCAATGAAAATTATTTTAAAAAAATATCTTTAATATCCTTAAGGAGTAGCAGCAATGAACATAGATTAAAGGACAATGATTTTATTATACAAGAAATAGATGCTACTAATAGATCGGATATACTTTTGTTTTCTAGCAAACATGTGGTCTATAAGCTTAGGTGCCATGAACTAGAAGATAAAAAAACAAGTTTAATGGGCGATTATTTAAATAACCTCTTAAACTTGGATGATGATGAAAAAATTATTTATATGGTGGCTACCGATGATTATCAGGGGCATATGCTTTTCTTTTATGAGAATGGCAAAGCCGCCAAAATCCCCATGGAAAGTTACAAAACTAAAACCAATAGGAAGAAATTAGCCAATGCTTATTCTAAAACATCAAATTTAATTAGTTTGCAATATATTACACAGGATAAACAGTTAATCGCGGTAAGTAATATAAAAAAGGTTCTTTTGTTTGACACTGGTCAAATAAATCAAAAGATTACGAGGAATTCTAATGGAGTACAAGTTTTAAAATCAAAAAATAAGAGCTCCCTATTAGATATTATGGACCTAGAGGATGTTAGTTTTAAGAATATGAATTATTATAAGGCAAATATCCCTGCCGTTGGGACTTTCCTAAAGAAAGACGATTTATTAGAAAAGGAATATAAAAACTTAAGTTTTATTTAAAAGACAGGTAATAACTGAAGTATTAAGCCCTTACAGGTGAAAAGCTTCAGTTTTTCTTATTTAACGAATAGGCTAAGCGACAAAGTTTATATGGTGGATATTTTAATAAAATTACGCTATGATAGTAGTTGAAAGCTCATGTTTTATATGGGATAGGGGGAGGGCATTTTGACCACAAAAAAAAGAAATTTAAATCTTATTTTAATATCATTAATACTTTTTGTTTTTCTTGCTTCTAATATTGCAATAGGCCAGGGGGAAGATTTTTTAAATATTAAGGGGAAAATGGCCGCTATTTCACAGGAGGAGAGGGAAGTTCTTGAACATCTTTTTATTTTAGAACAGGAAATTGAGAATATGGAATATGAGGGTCTAATTGTTTCCCAGGAAATAGCTGCAAAACAGGAAGAAATATTGCTACTAGAGAAAAAGATTGAAGAAGAAGAAATAAATTTTTCGGATAAACAAAATGTCTTAAAAGAAAGCCTTAGAAGTTATCAAAGAATGGGACCGGGAACTTATTTGGAAATCATACTTGACTCGGAGAGCCTTGGTATCTTGCTTAGAAGATTGAATACTTTACGGGATCTTACCCATAACACGGGTCAGCTTCTAGAGGATTTAAAGCAGTCCAGGGATAAATTACTTGTAGAGAAAGAAGATTTATCCAGTAAAATCATAATAATGAATGAAAAACAAAAGAACTTAAAGATTTCTATAGAAACAAAATTGAAATTAGCAGATGAAAAGGAAGTATATTTATTATCCTTGAAGGAAGAAAGAGAGTTTTACCAAGACCATTTAACAAATATACAAAGAGCATGGCAGGAAATTCAGCCCCTGTTTCGAGAAATGATGAAGGAATTTTCACGTGTAATAAAAAGTGAAAATTTACCGCTTGATGCTGTAAAAACAACTTTCACATTTGCAGGTATAAAGGGCAGCATTGATGAGGAAGTTCTTAACAATATAATCTTAGACCATTCTTCTTACCCGGGACTAGTATTTCATTTTTATCCTGGAAAAACTGAACTAAGGTTGCCAGAACAGGAACTTATAATAGGAGGATATTTTGTTATAAAAAACAAACACCAATTGGAATTTAAAGCTACTGAGGGTAATTTATATGGTCTGGCTTTGGAAAGTACCGCTTTAGAAAGATTGTTTGGGGAAACAGCTCTAGTCTTAGATCTTAAACCCTTGCTAGGTAAAAACACCTTAGATTCTGTAAAAATCCTGGATGGGAAATTAGAATTAACAAGTAAGTTAAATATATTTTAGTTTAGTATTGGAGGAGTACTTATGATTGAAGCAAAGGATGTTACTTTACAATATGCAAACGGAACCCAGGCTTTAAAAAAATTCAAGCTAAAAATTAAACCAGGTGAGATGATATATATTACTGGTGCAAGCGGTTCTGGTAAAACTAGTTTATTAAAGCTTTTGATGGGGATTGAGTATCCCACGACAGGCGATCTAACAGTGTTGGGACAATCTATAAGTAAAGAGAATGTAAAACAAATTAGAAAAATGAGGATGGCAATAGGACCAGTTTTTCAGGAATTTAAGCTGGTGCAAGGAAGGACGGCCCTAGAAAATGTTGTCTTGGGAATGAGATTTTTAAATTTTACCCATAGTAAATTACATGAATACTCTAATGATGCATTAATACGGGTGGGCCTAGGCGACAAAAGATCCTCATTGGTAGATAACTTATCATGGGGTGAATGTCAAAGGGTTGCTATTGCACGGGCGGTAGCAAGGAAACCTGCCTTAATATTGGCGGATGAACCCACTGGTAATTTAGATATTAATAACTCTATAAAAATATTAGACCTCTTAAAATCTTTTAAAAACCCAAGTACATCTATCATTATTACAACCCACGCAACCCACTTAATCAAAGAAGAAGATGCCGATAAACATATTAAAATAGATGAGGGGAATCTCTTATGTGAAGGAATGGAGTGGGCTTAAGATGAAAAAAACTTTTAGCAATTTAGGATATTTTTTGAGAGAAGCAAAGACCTTGATTAAATTGAATCTAATGTCAAATGTTCTCTCTGTAATTAGCACGGGACTTATTTTCTTTATTTTTGCAATGGTGGTTTCGGGTTGGTGGATAAGCAGTCAAGTTATACAATTAATCCAAGACGAAGCTGAAATAAATATCTATTTTGATGAAAATCTTGGGGACAGGGATGTTTTGCTTTTACTTGACAGAATTAATGAAGTAGAGGGGGTAAGGGAAGCAAGAAAAATCGAACAAGATGAGGCTCATAATAGGATGGTAGATATTTTGGGGAAAGAAGCTGAGGTACTGAAATACTTTGATGAAAGCCCCTTTAGTCCTTTTATAGAGGCGGGGATTGATATTGACAAAATTGATTCAATAATAGGGGATATAAATTCATATCCGGGAATTAACCACATCAGGGATAAT
Organism: uncultured Clostridiaceae bacterium; assembly: GCA_964623185.1. Classification (GTDB taxonomy): domain Bacteria; phylum Bacillota; class Clostridia; order Peptostreptococcales; family Natronincolaceae; genus CAYMGQ01. The sequence goes on along the minus strand of CAZUTD010000088.1, from coordinate 2,172 downwards.
AGGGAGGTTCTATATAAAATTCATGATATTACAAGAATATCCAAGGCTTTAGGTTATCTTGTTGTGCTGGCGGTAGGAATTACTACATTAATGATTATATCCCATATTACTAGGCAGGGAATTTATAATAATAAAGAGCAAATAAATACCTTAAGGCTTTTAGGGGCACCTGAAACCTTCATTGCTACTCCATTTTTGATGGGGGGCTTTCTCTTAAATTTAGCAGGTGGTATATTAGCCTCAGTCTTATCAGGATTGACCTTGAAAGAAATTTATTTTCAAATGGCGGGTCCCCTTCCTTTTATTCCTTTGCCTCCGCGTAGGGATCTTGTATCTATGCTGGTTAGCTTAACTATAGTATTTAGTGGTGGGTTAGGCATATTAGGTAGTTTTGTGGGGCTTGTATCATTGAGGAATAATTAGGAATTAAACATTTGCAGAATCAGGGTATTAAATCATGCCGAAAGGATGGATTTTATGGAATGTAAGCATTGTTCAGATGGGAAAAATCCTTTGAGAAGAAATTGCATAGAAACTGTTCCCATATTTAATAATTTGACAGAAGAGGAAATAATGGAGATTTCTATGATAACTAGGGGAGAAAACTATCAAAAGGGAGAATTTATTTTCTTGGCCGGCCAAAAAAACGAAAGATTGTATGTGATACATCATGGGAAGGTAAAAATCTCTAGGATATCCGAAACTGGGAAAGAACAGATTATAAGAATATTGGGCCCTGGTGATTTTATGGGGGAATTATCTCTATTTACTAGCACTAGTTTAAATAGTAATGCAGAGGCACTGGAACCCACTGCTATATGTATTATGGATGGTAGTAAATTAAAACAGATTATAAATCAAAGACCTAATATAGCAATTAAAATTATTCACGAACTAAGTTATCGACTCCAAGGGGCGGAAGATTTAATTGAATCCCTGGGAATTCATGATGTAGAAAAAAGAATAGCAGATTCCTTGCTAAGAATGGCAAAAGATACAAATGAGGTAATTTTAGAAATGAGCAAAAAAGATTTAGCTTCACATATTGGCATGAGCCAGGAGACTTTGAGCAGAAAGCTATCCTTTTTTCAGGAAATGGGTTGGATACAGCAAACTGGGCATAGAAAAATATTAATTTTAGAAAAGCAAAGTTTAAGTGATATTGCTGGTATTTAATTAAAACATAATCTGGAATTTTCATAGTAATCTCAATAACCTTTCTATATAATTAAAATAAAGGAATAACAAAAGGGGAGAAATATGGAATGTTAAAAAACATAGCGGAAAAGTATTATAGCCCGGAATACGATTTAAATTGTGCTGAAACTTTGCTTTATGCAGCTAATGAAGCCTATAATTTAAACCTGCCAAAGGATGCCTTGAAAACTATGGCGGGATTTGGTGGCGGTATGGTAATTGAGGATGTATGTGGGGCATTGACAGGGGCTATAGCGGCCCTAGGTGTCCTGTATGTTGAGGACAAGGCACATGAAAGTGAGATTCTAAAAACCTTGGTACCTGACTTGATACAAAAGTTCGAAGAAAAATTGGGCACAAAAAATTGCAAGCTATTAAAAGATAAATATCGTGAAGATGAGCCCATAAAGTGCAAGAAAATTGTTTTAATAGCGGCTCTAGCTTTAGAAGAAGTTGTGAATAATATGGGATTAAAAGGCATGGAAAATAAATAAATATATGATAAGCGGTGAACATTAAAGTCTTTTATCTAACTTTATAATCACCGCTTATATATTTTAAACTACTAAATCTCGCCTGTTAGAAAACTTTTGATAGGTTTTCTCCCTAATAATTTCTTCTAATATATCAACTACCCTGTAAACATCTTCAAACGAACAATATAATGCAACGGGTGCTAACCTAATAACATTGGGTTCGCGAAAATCAGGGATGACGCTTTTTTCCTTAAGTGCAAGGCATATTCGGTAGGCTTCCTCATGCTCCAGAGCAATATGGCCGCCACGCCTATTATGGTCTAGGGGTGTCCCATTAGCAAAGCCATGTTTGGCGAGCTTGTTTTCGATAAGGTAGATTAAATAATCGGTGAGTTTTAAAGATTTTTTCCTGATATTTAAAATGCCAGCCTCATTGAAGATTTTCATTACACCTTCGATAGGTGCCATAGAAAGCAGGTTGGGAGTACCTGTAAGCCAG
>CAZUTD010000087.1:3418-6574 GCA_964623185.1 uncultured Clostridiaceae bacterium | reverse complement strand
AAAATAATCTTTTATAAGAAGCCATAGGCCCTAAAGGTCTATGGCTTCTTTGTATACTTGAGATTTTGGTAGTTTTCTTAGTTTGGCAACTTTTTTTATTGCCTCCTTTTTGTCCAGGCCATCTTCCATCTCCATGATAAGGTGGTCCTTTATTGTAATTGTCTTATATTCCTCTTGTATTTCCTTCTCTGCTTGGTCGGGATCCATTCCCTGACAAACAATGACCATTTCCCCTTTTATTTGCTTATTTTGAAAGTATTCATTGATTTCCTCCAGGTTTCCCCGGATAAGTTCCTCGTATTTCTTTGTTATCTCTCTTGCAACTACTGCCTTCCGATTTCCTAAAACTTTTAAAAGATCCTTTAGTGTTTCCTTAATCCTATGGGGTGATTCATAGAAAATCAGGGTCCTATCCTCACTCCTGATTTTTTCTAACCTTGCCTTCCGTTTTTTCCTATCCCTATCTAAAAATCCTTCAAAAGAAAATCTTCCCGTCTCTAGTCCTGACGCAACCAGGGCTGTAATACTTGCACTAGGTCCAGGTAATACTTCAAGTTGGATTTGTTCTTCTATGCATTTTTTGATTAAAATTTCGCCTGGATCAGAAATCCCCGGCATTCCTGCATCTGATACAAGGGCTATACTCTTTCCCTCCTGGAGTTGTTTAATTAAGTCTTGTGTTTTGCTTTTTTCATTATGTTGGTGGTAACTAGTGAGTGGTTTTTCGATTTCAAAATGTCTTAATAATTTTAGGCTATGGCGGGTGTCCTCTGCCGCAATAATATCCACTTCTTTTAAAATTCTTAAAACTCTAAGGGTAATATCCTCTAAATTTCCGATAGGGGTAGGACATATATATAATTTCCCCTTATTCATCGATTTTCTCTCCATTCTCAATAAATTTTCTCCCATATATTCTGTGAATATCGTCTGTATAGTGACCGTTTTCCTTATATACATATAGGGGGTCCAGGACCTTTAGCTCTGGCTTGGCAGTTTTCCTACATTCTAATAATAAAAGATTTGGTTTCTTTTCATAAGAGGGATGGACAAATTGTATCTGCTTTGGTTCTAGTTTGTATTGCCTGCCATAAACCATGATGTCCACTAATCTTAGGGGTCGATGGACCATGTAAAATCTTCCTAAATCTTTTAATAGGCGGGATGCCACAGAAATAACATCCTCCAGCCTGCATTTTATTTCATGCCTGGATATTGATTTAGTATCCAAAGGATTTAAAAGTCCATTAGGGTGCATATAGGGAGGGTTTGAAATAACTACATCAAAGCTATTGGGGGGTAATACCTCCATGGCTTGTTTTAGATCCATGTTTATTATCTCAATCCTATCCTGGAGCTTGTTTAACAAGACACTCCGCCTTGCCATATCTGCAACATCTTTCTGAATTTCTAGGCCCCTTATGTGGCTGGTGGTAGATTTGCCCGCTAAGAGGATGGGAATAATGCCTGTACCTGTGCCTAAGTCTACTACACTTGCATTTCTCTTTAAGCTTGCAAAATTAGCTAGTAAGACGGCATCTATACCAAAATAAAACCCCTTAGGGTTTTGTATTATTTTTAGATTATTTATTTGTAAATCATCGATTCTTTCATTGGGCTTTAATAACTTGTCCATGGTTTTTCCTCGCAAAATATATAAAATTTTAGGGGATTTGTCCTTGTTTTCTAATCCTCTAAATCTTCTAACTGTTTTAATTCATCTTCTTCCAAACCCTCGGGCAATAATTGGTGACCGTTCTCCAATTGTTCCTTGAGGCTTCGTTTTTCTTTTATCTTGCTAACATCTTTTGCATCGCAAAGATGGATTTCTTCTGTATTTTCAGCTTGGTTTTTAACTTTTACTTTTACCCTTTCCAGCAAGATATTAGTTTCTATGACAACACCTTCTCCATGTGGTGTTTCCACAATAGAGCCTATGCCCGGTAACCTATCAAGAATTTCCTGGTACATATCATGTTCATATTTTAAGCAACAAAACAATCTTCCACAAATTCCTGAAATCTTTGATGGGTTGAGTGAGATGCTTTGTTCCTTGGCCATTTTTATTGATACTGGTTCAAAATCACCCAGCCAGGTAGCACAACACAATGACTTGCCGCAAGGGCCTATGCCTCCCAACATTTTGGATTCATCCCTGACACCTATTTGTCTTAATTCAATACGGGTTTTAAATATGGATGCCAGGTCCTTGACTAACTCCCTAAAATCCACCCTGCCATCAGCAGTAAAATAAAAGATTACCTTATTGTTGTCAAAGGTATATTCCACATCTATTAATTTCATTTCCAACTCATGTTTTTCAATTTTTTTCAGGCATATTTCAAAAGCCTCTTTTTCTTTTCTTTTATTTTCCTCATGAATTTCTATATCTTCTTCTGTTACTACCCTAATAACATCCTTGAGCGGGGCTACAATATCTTCTTCTTTAATTTCCCTGGGTCCCACTACTACCTCCCCAAACTCAACACCCCTAGCTGTTTCTACAATTGCAAAATCATTTGTTTTAATCTCTATTTCTCCGGGATTAAAGTAATATACCTTGCCAGCTTTTTTGAATCTTACTCCCACTACTGTAACCATATGAAATTCCTCCTAATTCTATATAAAAGAGATTAAATATCCCCTTAAGTAATATAATTATTTTTTATTTTGTTTTTTCCTTAAGCTCTAAAAGCATATTTTCTAAACTCAATTGAAAATTGACATTGGTCATAAAGTTTTCTCTTGTTTTATTGATAATTAAAAACATTTCTTTTATAGAGTCAAAACTCAGTTTTTTTGATTGATAAAGTATATCCTCGCCCTGATCTATATTTATAATATAAGTCCATACATTTGTATCTTTATATATCAAAAGATCCCTATACCATATTATTAACATATCCAATATTTCATTAATGTGAGGCCTTTCTTCAATAAAAAAGTGGATGTTTTCCAAGACTTCTATGGTATTTTTATCAATTAGGTCCCTTGTTATTCTTATAGTTTCCTTCCTCTGTCTTTTAAAATCCTCATCCTCTAATAACCTTAATGCCTCACCTATAATTCCTTTGGATAAAGATCCTATTACCCTGGCCTCGTTTTCCTCAAGACCTTTTTTATTAATTAAATATTTTTCAATTTCTTCCCTTGTAA
>CAZUTD010000087.1:2923-3408 GCA_964623185.1 uncultured Clostridiaceae bacterium | reverse complement strand
TGGTGACATTTTAATTCTTTGACATCTTGAAACTATGGTAGGCAGTAAACTATCAGGCCTTGCTGTCAACAGGATTACAACTGCATGTTTTGGCGGTTCTTCCAGGGTTTTTAAGAGGGCGTTTTGTGCCTGAACTGTCATTTCATCAGCATGGCAGATAATGCAAACCTTTTGATCACCTTCATATGGCATTAATTGCAGGTTTTTCTGTAATTGCCTTATCTGGTCAATCTTGATAGACCCCTCCCCTTGTATCCACATAATTTCGGGGTGATTTCCCCCCTCCATTTTTCTGCAGCTAATACACTTATTACAGGGCCTTTGTCCTTGACCCCTGCAACAAATCCCCTTTGCAAACAGGTATGCCACCCGCTTTTTCCCCAAGCCTTTTTGTCCCTCCAGTAAATAGGCATGGACTAGTTCTTTTTTTTCCAATACTTTTTTTCCATTAACCTGGATATCTTCAATAGTCTTTTTTGCCATAA
>CAZUTD010000087.1:0-2913 GCA_964623185.1 uncultured Clostridiaceae bacterium | reverse complement strand
ACTTTTTTTAAATTTTCTATTAGTTTTTCCTGGCCCAATATAAAATCAAAATCCATTTATATCCTCTCTCTTCTAAAGCAAGCCTTAAATCCTATATTTTGATATGGTTTTCAACATCTATTACAAAAACCGTAGCCCCTCCCACGCATATTTCTACGGGATAGGGAATGTAGACACTTGTTGGGCCTGCTACTGGTGATACAGATGTGGTAATTTTTTTTCTTGATTGGCAATTAGTTTTTATTATATCTATTACCCTATCTACACCTTCCTTCTGCACACCGATTAGGAGGGTCGTATTACCTGCTCGCAAAAAACCCCCTGTGGTGGCTAGTTTTGTTACCCTGTAATGGTCCCCTGTTAACTCGTCTATTAGTTTATTAGCATCTTCATCATGAACAATCGCTATTATTAATTTCATAGAACTTCAGCTCCCTTTATTCTTAATAGCCTTATTCTGACACCCTGTCTTGTCTTGACATAATTATATCATCAAAAGCATTTATCTCAAAGTAAAGAGGTGTAAACTTTGTTTTCATCAAAACTTTTATAGGCCCTTTTCTTGGGCGAACCCTAGCAATATTTTTTCTATTTCCTGGCTAATGGTAGCAACATCTTCATCAGCTTTCACAATTTTTATTCTTTTGGGGTTTGCCCTAGCTAGGTTTAAATAAGTCCTATATACTGTTTTATGAAAATCAATTTTTTCATCTTCCAATCTGTCAATTTCATCTTCCTTAATTCTTTTTAGTGAAATTGTTGGGTCTATATTAAAAAATATTGTTAAATCGGGCTCCAGCCCATTGGTAGCAAAATCATTTATCATTTTTATGCTCTCTTCCCCTAGGCACCTGCCACCGCCTTGGTAGGCAATACTGGAATCAACAAACCTGTCTGAGACCACAACTTTACCCTCTTTCAGGGCAGGTAAAATAATTTCCTTCACATGTTGTCCCCTGGAAGCAGCATATAGCAGGGCCTCCGTTGTGGCAGCCATTTCATGATTTGCCTTGTCTAAAATAATCTGCCTGATTTTTTCCCCTATTTTTGTCCCTCCTGGTTCCCGTGTTAAAAATACCTCCCTATTTCTCGACCTAAAAAAATCCTCCATCAATTTTATTTGTGTACTCTTGCCCGCCCCATCCAAACCTTCAATTGATATAAATATACCTTCCCTCAATATTGTCACCCCATTTTTCGTTTTTTATCATATTATTTCAATCCACTGGCATTTCTTGTCCCTCAATCCTAATACTTGTGCCCCCATTTTTACCATTTCCCTTATGTAAACCACCATTTCCTCCTCTATCAATTCCCCTGGAATTAAGATAGGGATTCCGGGTGGATAGGGAATAAGATAATCTCCGCTAACTTGTCCAATACTGTCCTCTAGCTTGACCCTAGTCTTTTCCATATAAAGGGCCTGCCTGGGTGTGTATTTTCTCCTGGGTATAGAATAGGAGTATGAGGGTATGTCTTCAATTATTGTTTTTCCTTTAAACTTTGAAATACTATTTAAGGCATTATATAATCTTTTAAAATCATCAGCTTCATTGCTTATAGATGTTAATGCCAAAACACCATAGATATTTGATAATTCCACTTGGATTTTAAATTTTTCCCTTAACTTTCTTTCTAAATCATAGCCGGTTAACCTGTTTTTTTCCATGCTAATCCATAACTTGCTAGTATCTATGGCCTTAATATAATCTCTGCCCACTCTTTCTCTACCCAAAATATCAATTCCTTCTATTCCTTTAAGTTTTTCTTTAAAAACATTTATATTATAAAGCAACTTTTCCATTAATTCCTTGCCCTGGCTTTGGTAAATTGTAGTTGCTAAGTCCAAGGAGGCCATTAAAAGGTAAGAGGGGCTTGAACTCTGGTGAACTCTTAGCATAAATTTTAGTTTATCCCTATCTATCCTATTTCCCTGTATGTGGAGCATGGAGGATTGTGTAAAGGATGGCAGGCTTTTATGAATGCTTTGTACCACTGCATCAGCGCCACAGGCCAATGCAGGTTTTGGTAATTTATTGCTTAGGCCCAAATGGGCGCCATGTGCCTCATCCACTAAAAGTATTTTTCCGTGTCGGTGGACAAGTTCTGCAATTGTTTTTAAGTCGCAGGCCAATCCATGGTATGTCGGATAGGTGATGATTACCGCCTTAGCATCAGGGTGTTGTAATAGGGTATTTTCTAGCTCTTGTGGAGAAATTCCTAAAGCAATGCCTTGTTTTTTATCCATTTGGGGTAAAAGATAAAGGGGGACTAGGTCAGCTAAAATACTAGCATTAATTACCGACTGGTGGCAGTTCCTTCCTATGATAATCTTATCACCAGGACAAGTTGCCGCCATAATCATAGCATAAATTCCTGAAGTGCTCCCATTAACCAAAAAAAATGTCCCTTCACTTTTAAAAACCTCTGCCGCCCTGTCTTGAGCCTTGCTTATAATCCCCTGGGGATTATGGAGGTTATCAAGCCCGGGGATTTCACTTGTATCCATATTCATTATCTGATCCTTAAATTTCTTATAGACCTTCTTTTTATAAGCATTGCCAGCCTTGTGGCCCGGTGTATGGAAGGAGATAGTCTTTTCTTCCCCATATTCTAATAGTTTATTTAATAATGGTGTTTTCCCAATAATCTTCTTCACCCCTATATGTTTTATTGCTTGCGGATGGTCAGTATTAATCCTGCTTATGACCATTATACACTTTTGATTTATATAGCAGGTTCAAGTATTTCATAAAACCTACCAAAGTCCTCCCTGTTTGCACTTATTTTCTCAATATCATTACCCAGTATGGATATGGCATAATTATCTGCCCTGTGCCTATCTATATTTATTACATCACCATCTGCTTGGCCATCATCAAGAGCAAATACTATATAATCCAAATTATCTAT
>CAZUTD010000086.1:0-6621 GCA_964623185.1 uncultured Clostridiaceae bacterium | reverse complement strand
CAGCAAAATCCAAATAATACAAGAGAAAAATCAAGGCTGATAATATTAAGACAAAACAAATAGCGGGCAAAAACAAGCCTGCCCCTGAAGCCAGACCTGCCCCCAGGGCAAAAAATATAAAGGCAATGTCTTTGGGGTCGCTGATAATACTCCTAAAGCGGACAATAGATAAGGCACCTGCCAAACTAAAGGCCCTGGCTATATTACTCCCGATAGCAACAATAATAATTGATATTACAACCGTTACTATCACAATAGTATGGGCAAAAATTTGCGAATATAACTTGCCCTTGTAAGTTTTCATATAAGTCCATGAAATAATAACCCCTAAAATAAAGGCAATAAAAAGAGTAATAATAACTTCCCTAGTAGTAATTATAATACCAACTTCATTATACATAAAAATCTCTTGTAGACTTTCTACCACATCCCTACCCCCTATAAAATCTTCTTCTTTTCAGCCATCATCAAATCAGTGTAAAAACTGTTAGAATACTTGGAAAAAGGCTGGATCCCACACCTGTGCTCACTTAATATCCGGGTCAGCCATAAGGGCATCCGACCCATTAGCTTAACTTCCAAGACATAAAAATCAGGATCCAAGTAAGTTTCCCCATAACTACCCCCTTCTAAACGGAGGTCATATCTTCGATTTCTTAAATTGCTATCAAAAGTAATCCGAATTTCTTCATCATTTATGGTTTGAAAGGCCTGGCGTTCATAACTCACAATGAGCCTTGGCTCTAGCCGGTAAAGGTTTTTAAAAAAATCAATCTCCCTTAGTATCTGGGGATTTGAAACCTCGAAGGGCAAATCATCACCCAGGGCTTGCCTGCTTGCAACAAAATCATATACATCCCCCAATTTCATAAGGGTCCTTCTCTTGTTAACAAGTTTTTTATGCTTCTTTTTTATTTCCAAAAAAGCCTTACCATCTAGACTCGTATCATTGTAAACCCTCAGCCTTAATTTTTGCCTGAAATTCTGGCCAAACATCCTTTCATGGTGAAAGCTATCAGTAATGGTGTCATAGTATAGGCTGGAAATAGTATAGCGACCATCCTTGTCCCCATGGGCATCCTTCTTGGTATAGGGCTCCAAAGCCCTCAATAGCTGTGTGTATGTTTTAGAATCAACTACATGCTTTAATTCATATCGGGTAAAGATTTCCTTCGCCAAAATCACCTCTCCCTTCTAAGCCACCTGCCTTATCCTGCAAGCCTGAAAAAAATTCTTAGTTTTGGCCTGTCCCGATTAAAAATTTTCAAAAATTCTTCCTATTTATTGAGTATTGCCTATTGTCAAAAGATGTATAGCCTAGCCTTATCATCAAACCAGGCCATAAAATTTAATCTCTGCTTTTCCTAATATAGTATAACATCCCAGCTTTGATAAAGTCAAAAAAGTACAAACAAATTTGTTATAGAACATGTGTTCGATTTATGGTATAATTAATCTTACATGGAAGTCAATTTCCTTCGCCGCTAGCAAATGATTAATAGGAGTTGAAATATGTGAAATCTGTAGAAAAAGTATTGGAAAATCAAAAATCAATAGCAGCCATAATACCTTATTACAAGAGGGATTTAGGAAATGTGACAAAATTATTATTAGAAGATGGGCAAGAGGTCCACTGTCCCCAATCTATAAACTCCACTCTTAGGAGTATCTGCAATTATTATACCCTGCATTTAAAACTTCTCCGTCGTAAACAACAGGGCCTATTAAATTGCAAATACTATACACCCCTGCCCCTCCACAAGAATTTATTGTTATTCCCAATTAAGACCAGGGTGCCCAAAATTAAAAACGATTCGTCTTTGGCCTATATAAACTTTTACCAGGTGAAAAAGATGGATTATCCTAAGTCTAATATTGAATTAAATAGTGGCCAGACCCTCCATAGTCTAAATTCTCCTTCTACCCTTAAAAAACGCTACCAACAGGTCCTGCTTTCGGCTAAATTTCATGAGGACAATTTATCAAGCGACCCCCACTTAAAGGAAAACAAGGTCGAATACCTCTATCCTTTAACCAGGAGGGATATGGAACCCATAGTCAAAGAACTAGAACACATAAGGGGCCTCTTGTCATCTATTTTTTACTAATAAGTATAAATCTTAAGCCTACTCACTACAGAGTAGGCTTACACAAAAACTAGGACCCCGATAAGCCCATGGCTCAAGAGCATAATAGCTATCCCCGCAATAAGATTTCCAATAAAAATAGCGGTAAAGGCCGTTTTGAAACGAATATTTAACAAGACGGCAGCTAAACTTCCAGTCCACACCCCTGTTCCGGGTAGGGGTACAGCCACAAATATAAGCAGGCCCCAAAACCCGTATTTCTGGATTCCTCCAGCCTTTAACATCGTTTTAGAAACCATCCTATCCACAAACTTTCGAAAAAACCTTGCCTTTCTTAGGGTTTCAAAAATCGGCCGGACAGTAAAAATAATGATTGGTGCAGGCAAAATACTGCCGATAAAACTTACTAAAAAAGCATGGCCCGGCGACATCCCCAGGGACATGCCCACAGGTATAGCCCCCCTTAACTCAATAACGGGCAAGGCCGCTGTTAGCAATACGGTTAATTCAATTGTCATAAGGTTGATAAGTTTTACTATAAGCCCCATATAGACATCCTCTTCCAAATCATTTAGCAAATCATTTGAATACTACCCACTTGCTTAATATATAATTTAAAACTATTACACCAAAATTGACTATGACCTTGCTGATAAACTTATCCACCTGTAAAAACTGTATCATTATAATCAATCCGATTAAGTCGAATACATAAGTGCCTATCCTAACACTAAAAAAAAGTCCGATTTCCCTAAGCACTTGTTTCCCTTTTGTTTTGCTGGAGAAAACCCACCTCCGGTTAGTATAAAAAGCTACCATGACTGCTGCCACAAATGCTATTGTAGTACTTATAGTATAGTGGACCCCTAAATCAAGCAGGATTTTATACACTAGCAAATCCACTACAGTAGTTAAGACCCCGAATACTAAATATATGAAATAATGCCTTGTTTTATCCTTCATTCTTATCATCCCTACCCATATTCACCTCTTTTTCTATGGTGTAGAGCGGTCTACCCTTGCTTTCATCATAGATTCGGACAATATATTCTCCCACTACCCCAAGGGCAAGTATATTAATACCACCTACAAGGACTATAAGCCACAACCAGCCCGGAATAATGGGATAATAGGGACTGAAATTTATCAGTAAACTATAGGCCATCATTATAAAAGCCAGTAAAATAAAGCCTATACCTGTTGCCTCAATCCACTTAATAGGCTTGAAGGAAAAGGATAAAATACCATCAGAAGCAAGCTTCAGCATTTTTTTAAGGGGATACTTGGTTTCCCCTGCAAATCTTTCCTCCCTTTCATAGAGGAGAGCTGTTTGTTTAAAACCAATCCAGCTTACCATGCCCCTAATAAAACGGTTTTTTTCCGGCATATTATTAAAAACATCTACTACCTTCCTATCCATTAGGCGGAAATCCCCAGTATCTACAGGTATATCCACATCGGTCATCTCTTTTAGGAACCTGTAAAAGTATTTTGCAGTTATAAGCTTAAACCATGTCTCACCGTCACGCTTTTTTCTCTGGCCATAGACCACATCATAGCCCTTTTTCCACAGGTCTACCATATCTGGGATAACTTCTGGCGGGTCCTGCAAGTCCGCATCAATTACCACTACCGCATCGCCTCTTGCCTTTGCTATCCCTGCAGTTACAGCAATCTGATGACCAAAATTCCTTGCAAAACTTATGATTTTGACCGCCGGGTCTTCCATAGCTATTTCCTCTAGTATAGGCAAGGTTTCGTCTGTGCTCCCATCATTAACAAAAACTATTTCATAGCTTATATCATTTTCTGTCATTACATGCCTAACCCTCCGGTAACATTCTCTTGCTACCTGATTTTCACAATACATCGGAATCACCAAGGATATTAATTTCTTTCGCACGATTCCAACCCCCCTCCTTATCTAATACCGCCTTCTCCAATCCCTATATTCTAAGTCCCCCATCAAGCCTGCCAAACCCATACCTGCCGCCAGGATAAAAAAGGGTGTCACAGGATGATGGTAGCGGGACTGGACCTCTATCAATACATGGGCTGCAACAAAAATCAAGACTACCATGGCAAAAAGTCCCGCCTGGGGCCTGGTATCACCTATTAAACTGTACCAGGCTCCAAGTCCAGCCAATAATACTATTCCCATATAGTAAGACTGGGAAAACACCTTAACCATGTCCATATTATCCTCAACCCATAGGCCAAAAGCAGTCTTGGGATAAACCTCCAACATGCTCCAATAATATCCATAGTCATCGGTAGCCCATTGGATAGGAAACTTCTTACCAACCAGGCCAATAAAGGCCTTGGGGTCGTCCTTAATCCTTTCTATAGCCCGCCTTTGGGCCTCCCCATGCACCCTGTCAAAATCATGGTCAAATTCCTCTATAATCTCCCAGGCAGTGGGATTCCACATGCCATCCCGTTCTGGATCTGTACCAACATAAAGGTTAAAGCCACTCCCGGTCTTACCCAAGGGCACCTTGACCCTATCTATATAAATAAAGTTTAAGGCCCCAAGAAAAATAAAGAAACTAAAAACAATAATCAGGACACTTATAAGCTTTTCCTTTAAAAACACGCCTAGAGCTAGGTCCCTTTCTTGAAAGAATATTAAATAAGCCAATATAGGCGGAAATAGTAAGGATGAAACAGGTCGAATAATATGGGCAAGAATCATTATTAGGCCCAAAACCACAAATTTCAACCACTGCCAATTTTCCAGTCCTTTTTGAGTATATCTTATAAATAAATAAAGAATCAAGAGAAATAATAACAAAAAGACATGTTCTGATGCTAGTAAAGTATTATACATAATTTGACTAGGATAAAGGGCAAAAATTAAGCCTGCCATCTGGCCTGGCAACTCCCCAAAAGCATCCCTACCGATTAAATAAACCAAGATTACCGTTCCTATCGAGCAAAAAACATTAAACCATAGGCCTACCTCCGGCCTAGCCCCAAAAATCCTATAGACATAGGACAAAACTAGGGGATAGCCCGATAAATGTGGAAAAACACTCCTGATTTCTAAATAGGCATTATAATCACCCTCTAGCAGGGCTAGGGCGTAATTATGAAAACGCAAAAAATCAATCATGGGCACAGTATGAATCAGCCTAACCCATATATACCTGGGCACAAAAGCTACGGTGGAAATTACAGGTATGAAAAATATGGGTTCTTGTAAAAACACTAATTTTCTTAATAAATAATATATGCCCCAAAAAACTCCCCCCATTAAAATACTATAAAGAATTAAATACATGGTGGAAGTTTGGTATAAATAAGGACCCCTTATAAAATTACCAGCAAATAATACCAAGATAAAAAAGATTAAGTACAAAGCGTAGACCGCCCGTTGAACTAGGGTTTTTATCATGTGTTTTCTCTCCATTCGCTTTTATTTGCCTGAGCCCATCTCCTTTTCCAATAAGCCTCTTAGATAAGTCAAAAAATCCTCCCTCAAGTCAGGTCTTTTTAGGGCAAATTCTACTGTCGCCTCCAAAAACCCTAATTTATTACCTACATCATATCTTTTCCCCTCGAAATTATAAGCATACATATGCTCCCTCCGGGCCAATTCTTTTAGCCCATCAGTAAGCTGTATTTCCCCACCTTTACCGGGTGGAGTATCTTTTAATATATCAAAAATCTCCGGGGTGATAATATATCGTCCTAATATAGCTACCCTAGAAGGGGCATCATCAACCGATGGTTTCTCTACCAAATCATCGACACTATAAAACCTGCCACCTATATGGTTGCCTGCCACAATCCCATACTTGCTAACATCCTCCAAGGCTACTTCCTGTACCCCCAAAATAGTAGTTTTATACTTATCGTAAGCATCAATCATCTGCTTTAAACAAGGAGTTTGAGCATCTACAATATCATCTCCCAGCAAGACTGCAAAGGGCTCATTTCCAATAAAGCTCTTGGCACAATAAATAGCATGTCCCAAACCTCTGGGCTCCTTTTGCCTAATATAATGAATATTTACCATGTCGGAAATATTTCTAACCATATCTAGCAGGTCTTCCTTGCCGCTTTTTTCTAGCTCCAATTCCAGTTCAACCGATTTATCAAAATGATCTTCAATAGATTTTTTATTCCTACCAGTTATTATTAAAATTTCTTCAATGCCCGAAGCCACAGCTTCCTCAATAATAAATTGCAAAGTGGGTTTGTCCACAATTGGTAACATTTCCTTAGGCTGGGCTTTTGTTGCAGGTAAAAACCTGGTTCCTAGGCCCGCCGCTGGTATAATAGCCTTTTGTACTCTCACTTCTCAATACCCCCTTATCCATTTCTACCCTTAAGTTTAACATATAGCTCCACAAATATCTAGATAAGAGAAAAACCCCCCGGGTCAATAGTATCCCAGGAGGTCATAGGCAAATCCTATCTATTCTTCTGTTTTTTCATCATTTTCTACAGGACTATCTTGGTCCCCATCTTGATTTTCTTCATCATCTTTTTCTGAACCTTCATCCGCATTTTCCTGGGTCTCTTTATC
>CAZUTD010000085.1:1345-6686 GCA_964623185.1 uncultured Clostridiaceae bacterium | reverse complement strand
AATATACTATCATCAATTAATTCAACCTGATATAAGCTTAAAGTTATCCCATGGCATCTCCTCCTTAGGAAAACTTATAAATGTTCTTTTATCCCTTATGGTAGGGTGGGTACACCTAATTTCATAACTCCAAAGGCCAATATTTTTACTCCTTGTATCCGTTTTTGGCCCGTATAACCTGTCCCCGTATAAGGGGTGGCCTATGGCAGAAAATTGGACACGAATTTGATGTGGTCTTCCAGTATGCAGGTTGATTTTTACCAGACTATATTGGTCTGTTGTCTCGATAAGTTCATAATCCAAAATGGCTTCTTTTGCACCTTTTGTTCCCTTTGCGACAGTAGAAACTATATTATTTCGATTATTTTTTAATAAATAATGGACCAGCCTATCCTTATCCTTCAAAACCTCACCATAGACAATGGCGAGATAGGTTTTTTCAAATTCTCTTTCCCTAATCTGTTGGGATAACCTCGAAGCAGCCTTTGATGTTTTCGCAAAAACCATGGTTCCGCCCACGGGCCTATCTAGCCTATGGATTAATCCCAAATAAACCTTGCCAGGTTTATTATATCTTGTTTTTATATCTTCTTTGAGTAAATTTAATATATCAGGGTCCCCTGTTCTATCCCCTTGCGACAAAAGATTGGGAGGTTTTTCAACCACCAGTAAATGGTTGTCCTCGTAGATAATTGGAATTTTATACACAGTTTACCACCTCCTAAGCAATTTAAACCTATCCTAATCTATTAAATTACACGACGAATCCATTGGCTTGTCCTTAACCTTTTTAATCCTAATATCATTTTTGTTATTTCTTCCAAAGTTACCATTACCATAACCCATTCCACTGGAAATTTTAAAATGAAAGACCCCAAAAAAACCAGAGGAACCCCCACCAACCACATGGTTGATGCTTCTATCTTAAGTGCATATGAGGCATCTCCTCCACCCCGTAAAATTCCAACAATTATTATAACCCCCAGCACCTTTACAGGCATCATAATGGAATAAATATATAGGATCTTTAGTGCACTATTATGAACTTCTGGAGAAACATTAAAAAATGTAAGTATTTTGGGAGTAGAAAGGGCTAAAATCAGGCCTATAATTATGCCAATTATAGTAGCTAACCTAATAAATCTTTCTTTATACTCCTTGCTTTTTTGAATATTGTTTGCCCCAATTTGGTTACCTATCATGACAGCAGATGCTGAGGCAACACCAAAAGTGAAAACCATAAAAACATTTTGAACAGTTCCCGTAATTTGAACAGCAGCCATAGCCCGGGTTCCTATATGCCCATAGGCAATAGCATAGATAATCATCCCCAATGCCCAACATAAATCGTTTGTAACTACAGGGATAATGGTCCGCAAAGTATTTTGAACAAAGCTTTTATTTATGGCACTTATATTTTTCCACTTGACTGCTAAAAAATCCTTGTCCACATAAATATATAGTAATAGGATTATGGTTTCTACTGTTCTGGCAATTAGGGTTGCAAGGGCCGCACCCTTTACACCCATGGCAGCCATGCCAAAATACCCAAAAATAAAAATATAATTCAAGCTTGCATTTATAAAAAGTGCAATTGTACTTACAAGCATTGGAACAATAGAATCTTCAACGCACCGAGATGACACGCCAAAAGCTAAGGAAATAGCAGTAAAAACATAACTTATAGACACGATAAGTAAATAATCAACCGCTAATTGGATTACATAAGGGTCTTTATTAAATAATGACACGATATATTCCGGTATAATTAAAGCGATGAGCATGAAGGTTATAGAAACTCCTATACTTAGGAACAAACTAATACCCACAGTTTTAAGGATGTTTTCCTTATCTTTTTGTCCCCAATACTGTGATATGAAAATCCCACCACCACTAGTAATACCTACTATAATTAAATTGAACAAAAAGAAATACTGATTAGCTATACCTACAGCCGCAATTTCAGTTTCTCCTATTTTGCCAATCATCACCGTATCAATCATATTAATAGAGGATGTAATAAGGTTTTGTATCATGATGGGTATTGCCAAGACTAATAAGGTATCATAGAAACTTGATTGATTTAATTTGGTGTCCTGTAACTTTTCTGCCAACAACATATCACCCTCTTTTTTAAATGTCCACAAATCTTTCTATCGCATTTATATATTCTTAAATTTTATATTCTTTAACTCTTTAATTAAATGTTTATAATCTGTTTCAAGATTTTCGTGATTTTGCCCATAATATGCTGATTGAAAATCTTGGTTTAATCTTGTTAACAAGTCTGTTACCTGATAGTTTTTATTATTATGGTTAAAATTATTATTTTCACTAGGGATACGGCTAATTATTTTAGTAATATACTCTTTTGAAGTTTCGGATTTTTTTTTGGCCAGGCCCCTTTTTCTTCCCCATTTTTTTACCTGATAAAAATACCAATAAATTTGTTGATGATAAAAATAAGGGAAGGTCATTTTAATCCTTGTCTTTAACCCTGATAAAATAGTCTTTATTTTTTTATAAAAATTTTTCAGCCATGACTCCCTGATAATAACAATTTCCCTTGCCTTTATATAGGTGTGGCTTCTTTTATTTTTGATTATTTCAAAAAACTTTAGGATTATAATCACAAGAATTAGCAAGATGACTGCCACAACAAAAATTATCGATGGTATAGAAGAAATAATTTCTTCCTCCATGGGAGGCAAATTCATCTCGACCATAGGTGTATCTGGTATTTTGCCTATCGTCTGAGGACTTGGCAAAAGTTCAAGTAGTTTTTCTAGTAAGATAAGTATAGTAAATAAGCCCTGTTTTAGGATTGTCCAAAGACTTGTTATTAATCTAGATATACCTTTTTGTATTGGATCTAAAAGAAAAATTAAGGAGAAAATTGGAGTGGCCATTAGCACCACCGTCATGGCCATTGTAAACCACCCAGATTCACCTAGTTTGCGTATTTCAGTCACATAATCATTTTCATCTTTTTTGTAATCCTCCAATGTAAATAACATTCCAGTTAAACTAGCTAGTATTGCAAGAATAAACAGAAGATGAAAATTTCCATGGTCCCAACCCCTTATATCTAAAATTCCTGCAAAAATAACATAAAATATAAGATTTAATTCAAAATGATAAAGGATAACTTTTCTCGTTGGGCTTTCCCAGACCAAACTAAATGTACGGGCTATAATTATACAAATACCAACACTTAGGGCCAAGCCAAATCCCCATGCTCCTGATGGTACAGCGTCCTTCCAATTATAAGAAATAATAAATCCGGTAAAAATTATATTACTGAGAATTAAAATTATAGCAATAGGTTTTTTGGATAATAAATAGTTTATTATATAGCCTATTCCACCCGCTACTAGTAACCAAGTAGCCTCAGGCAGCACTGCCTGATCCCATTCAATGCTTGTGAAAATACTGATTAAATAATAAATCCACAATATTTCACTAAATAAGACAGCCAGAGATTTAAATGTCCTTTGAATATGTTTCATTACTAAAACCTCCTAGAGGTAAAACCACATTATGATAAGAAGCTATCCATAGATTTTGCTTCTGGCCCCAATTTTTTAGCATATTTAGTTTCCATTTTATAATAAAAATTAATATCATTAAACTCATGTTTTGTTCTTTGATACCAATCGTAATGTGCCTTGCTAACATGATGACAGTAAATAAAGACTGGAATAGGAGATTTAATTTTATATAGGATTTCCTCCAGAACTATCATATCCTTGCTAGTGACCCTCTGAGTACAAGCGGCAAGCTGGTCTAGTATTGGTGCAAGATTGCTACTAGGAAATATATTATCCATCTGGTTCCCAAGGTAATCTAATGAGTTGCTAGAAAATCCCAAGCTTATATTCCTCTCCACATATTTTACAGTAAGAGAAGCGATAATTGAAAGAAATTCCTCAAAACTTTCTTTTTTCTCCCCTATATATTTTAACATGTCTTTTGGATCTTCGTATGCATCTTTTTTAATCATGAACCCTTGGACATCCATATATATTAATAATTGTTTTGTTTCAACTGGTTGATATATATTGGTCTGCAATTTTCCGGTCCGGGCTGTAGCGCCCCAATTCAACCTCCGTAATTCATCCCCATCCTGATATTCCCTAATTCCACTTATCAACAAGGGATCTTCAATAAATCCCCCCTCTTTTCCCATAGCATTCCATTCCATAGAAGACCTGAATTCCCCAACACTTACAGGCACAATCCTGGGATAAACATAGACTTTTTTATTTAAATTATAGGTTTTTTCTATCTCCGTAAAACGGAATCCATCTCCTGAGCATAGCTTTATTTTCCCAAAATCATATACGCCCCGGTGAATAGCCTTAGCTTTTATCTTCCATTCAACTTTTCTAAACCAAAGCAACCATAAAAACCGAATTAAATACATTTCCTCACCGCCATCACCCAAGCGGATACCCCTATATTCTGCAAAATTCCACTCCAACCATACTAAGGGCAATAACTTACCATTATAGACACAAGCCTGAATCCAAAAATCCTCCCCCGGGAATATCTTTGATTTGGAAAGTTTTATATCCGGAACAAGATTCTTTAAAGATACCCTCTTCCACAAGGTGACCAGGACAAATAATGATAGGAGAAATGTACTTGCAATAATTAATGGCTTAAATTTGTACATAATACCTAACAATAAAAAGAACAAGAGGACCTTATCTACATAGGGTTCAAATAATATACTTGTTTCCTTGGACCGTGATTTTGTATCATTTTTTTCAATACTGTCTTCTCCTCTTATTTGTTTTGATTTCATGACCTAACAACCTTTTCTTCAATCAAATCGACCTTCCCCATAATTTCTCCTAAAATTTTTTCAGGACTAATATTATTCACATGGGCTTCAGTCTTTAGGATTAACCTGTGGTTCCATATGGGTTTGACCATTTCCTTCACATCATCAGGAATAACATAGTTACGACCCTGTAACAAGGCCCAGGCCTTGACAATTTTGTGCAAAACCTTGCTAGCCCTAGGACTTACCCCAACTGATACCATAGGATGTTTACGGCTTGCATTAGCCAACTCAATAATATATTCCCCTATAGAAGGATGTGTATGGACTCTCCTACACTTTTCTTGTAGTCTCGTAATGTCTTTGGGGCTAAATTTACTTTCTATCTTAGCATAAGGAATCTCATCACCCACTTGTGTAAGGATTTGTATTTCTTCTTCCTGGGTGGGGTAGCCCAATTTTATCTTCATTGCGAACCTGTCTAATTGAGCCTCAGGCAAGGGAAAAGTCCCCTCCATATCGATTGGATTTTGCGTGGCTAATACAATAAAT
>CAZUTD010000085.1:923-1335 GCA_964623185.1 uncultured Clostridiaceae bacterium | reverse complement strand
GACCTGCCTTTCCTCCATAGCTTCCAATAAACTGGATTGGGTTCTGGGCAAGGTACGATTAATTTCATCCACTAGCAGTATATTAGTAAAAACTGGTCCTTTTCTAAAATAAAATTCATTTGTTTTGGGATTGAAAATTGAACTACCTAAAACATCAGATGGTAATAAATCAGGTGTGCACTGTATTCTCGAAAATAAACAATCTATACCTCTGGAAAATGCTTTAACCATGGTAGTTTTCCCAGTGCCTGGTAGGTCTTCCAATAATACATGTCCCTGGGTTAATAGGGCAGTTAAAATTAATTTAAACTCCTTTTTTCGCCCTATTACAACCTTCCCCATCTCTTCCCATAGGCCATCCAGTTGCTCCCTTAACATGTCTAGGTCTTTTTTATCTAAAGTCATCTAGTTT
>CAZUTD010000085.1:0-913 GCA_964623185.1 uncultured Clostridiaceae bacterium | reverse complement strand
CCTCCATTAACAATTATGATAATTAACATTTTAACCTATAGGGTGGAAAAGTCAATCCAAAACACTTGCTAAGACTAGGGCTTGAAATTTTATTATACCCAATCCAAAACCCCTTTATATATTGATTTTCCTATCCTGCCTTGATAAGCCATAGCTTGAAAGGATATAATGAATATAGGTGGATTAAGGCTTTCCCCATCTCAATAAATATGCAGTAGGATAAATCCTAGCAAAAACTATATGTAATAAATAGATCTATTGTCAGAATAACAAAGTATATAAACAAGGAGGATGTTTTCAATTGATTGTGGGCTTGGATATGGGGGGAACCCATATAGATGCTGTTATTATAAAAGATGGCAATATTTTAAATACCGTTAAAAAACTTAATAAATCCGAAAATGTATTTCAATCAATTTGGACAGCCCTAGAGGAATTATTGTCAGGCTATGATATATCAAAGATTAAAAGGGTTAACCTGAGTACAACCGTATCAACTAATGCCATTGTGGAGAACAAAACTTCCAGGGTCGGGATGATTATTCAAAGTGGTCCGGGGCTTCCCCATGATTTCCTAGCCTGTGGTCAGGAAAATGCCTTCATATCAGGCTATGTAGACCACCGTGGCGAAATTGTTAAAGATTTAAATCCGAATGAGTTACAGGATGCCCTTACCCTATTTAAGGAAAAAGCTATAGATAATTGTTGTGTAGTTACAAAATTTTCAACTAGAAATCCACAAGTAGAATTAAAAATTAAAAGTTTTATGGAAAAAGATTTTTCGCCTATCACCATGGGTCATACTCTTTCCGGAAAATTAAATTTTCCAAGAAGAGTTTTTACCTCCTACCTGAATTCTGCAGTTTATCAAACATTTAATAATTTTTCAGATAATATTAAAAGATCCCTTGAA
>CAZUTD010000084.1:0-6698 GCA_964623185.1 uncultured Clostridiaceae bacterium | reverse complement strand
TGTCAATCATGTGACAATGATATAATTTGTAGGGACTGAAGATTTCAAATTGACTTTGGAGTCTTCTTTTTTATAGGACTTTATAACTAGATTTAAATATTTATCGTCTACTAGATGGCAAATTTCACTTTAATTTCATCTTGGAAAAGCAGACATGAGAAAATAAAGGCGTCTCCTTGTTTGCTTTTTTTCAACGGGGATTTAAGGCCATATTAGTATAATTAAATGTGCTACAAACACCCCTTGAATTATCTTGGGGGCTAATAATGAGAAGCCAGTTTTTCTGCTTAAAAATGGTATCTTGTGGTATAATAGAGAATAATGTAATAAATTGACGAATTTTGAATTATCAAAGAAATGTTCTGTGGATGTAATAACAATTTTCATATAAAAACTTGACTAAATACATAGGGGGTAGAAAAGATGTCATTAAATTCGTTGTTAAGCTTAAGAAAATTTTTAGCTCCCGAATTTATCTTTGGAGACGGGGCAAGATTTTTAATTGGCAGGTATGCTAAAAATTTTGGTGCCAGAAAAGTGCTAATAGTAACCGATGAGGGAGTCCAGCAAGCTGGTTGGGTTAAAGATGTTATAACTTCACTTAAAGAATATAATATTGATTATGTAATCTATGTGGATGTTACTGCTAATCCTCGGGCAGATGAGGTAATGAAGGGGGCCAGGATTTATCTTGAGGAAAAATGCGATGTTATTATCGCTGTAGGAGGGGGAAGCCCCATAGATTGTGCTAAAGGAATTGGGATTGCGACCACAAATCCCCGCCATATAGTGGAATATGAAGGAATTGATAAAATAGATATGCCAATCCCACCCCTATTATGCATTCCGACAACAGCAGGAAGTGCTGCAGATGTCTCCCAATTTGCTATTATCTTGGATAGTCAGAAAAAGGTAAAGCTCGCAATTACAAGTAAAACCTTGGTGCCGGATATAGCCTTAATTGATCCTAAGACACTTACTACCATGTCTCCTTATTTATCAGCTTGCACGGGCATGGATGCCTTGACCCATGCTATAGAAGCCTATGTATCCCAGGCGAATTCGACATTTTCTGATTTATACGCCCTAGAGGCTATCAGGATAATTTCATCAAATATTGAAAAGGCAGTAAAAAACCCTTTGGACTTGGACCTGTGTGCTAATTCCATGCTAGGCAGCCTTTATGCTGGGATTGCTTTTTCCAATGCCAGTTTGGGGGCAGTGCATGCAATGGCCCATAGCCTGGGCGGTTTGCTTGATACCCCTCATGGTGAATGTAATGCCATTTTATTAGAACATGTGATTGAATATAATTTTGAAGAGGCAGTAAATAGATATAGGCTGATTGGTGAGGCAATGGGCCTAACATTTGAAAATAAAACTGACAAGCTAATCAAATCAATGTTAATACAAGAGATTAGGGACTTAAAAAACAAGGTTGGAATACATAAGACTCTGAGTGGTATTGGCTTGGATAGAAAAATGATTCCGCTTTTAGCTGAATATAGTTTAAGGGATATTTGCATGGCAACAAACCCAAGATTTCTTACACAGGAGAATGTTGAGGTGATTTTTGAAAATGCCTACTAAGGAAAAAAACAAGGAAAAAATACAAAAACAATTGATGTCAGATGTTCAAAAAAAAATCCTGGGGCTTGGAGAAAAATCCTTAAGGAAAAGCTATTACCCTCAACTTCAAAATCGAAAAGAAAGACTTGAAAGCATATTAAAATCAGCCCCAATAGGTATAGGGATAATAGTTGATCAACAGATAGTAGAGGTTAATGAAACCCTGTGTGATATGTTAAGATATACAGAAAATGAACTTTTAGATAAGGATATTGGTTTTCTATTTGCCGATCAGGCTGAATACGAGAGTGTGAAAGAAAAAAAATCAAAATCGGTTAATAAAAAACATACTTTTACCATAGAGACAAAATGGAAAAAGAAAAATGGGTGTATTATAACCATAATGTTGAGCTGTAGTCCTTTATATGACAAGGATATGTCCAAAGGCATTACTTTTACATCAATTGATATCTCAAGTAGAAAAAAAGCAGAAGAAATTTTGTTTTTTGAAAAGGAAAGATTAAAAATCACCCTAGAGTCGATAGGCGACGGAGTTATAGTTACAAATAGACAGGGAGAGGTTACTTTAATAAACCCTATAGGGGAACAATTAACTGGTTGGTCTATGGACCAGGGACAGGGCAGAAAATTAAAAGAAATATTTAAGATAGCTAGGGAAAGGATTATTGATTCACAAAATGAATTAGCCACAAAAGTATTTAAGAAAATAAAAAATGCAAACCCAATGAAGTATATGATACTATTTCCAAAAGGTGGAGAGGAGATTGAAATTTCTTATACAGCCTCCCCAATAAGGGATAAAGAGGGGAAATCTCAGGGGATTGTCCTGGTATTCCGTGATGTTACTGAGGAAAGGAAAAGGCAGGAAGAAATTATAAGGCTTAGTCATTATGATTCATTAACTGGGGTATATAATCGCAACTATTTTGAAAAGATTATCAAAAAACTTGATACAGCAGAATTTTTACCCCTATCAATTATCATAGGTGATATTAACGGTTTAAAGTTAATAAATGATGTTTTCGGCCATCAATCGGGGGATGCAGTCCTACAATCAGTAGCCAAAATTATACAGGGGGTTGCCAGACCACAGGACCTTGTTGGAAGATGGGGCGGAGATGAATTTATAATTTTACTGCCACGAACCACAAATAATGAGGCCAAAAACATAGTTAACGGTATTGTTATGGAATGTAAATTAAATAAATTTGAAACCATCAAAGCTTCTATCTCCCTAGGTTATACGACCAAGGTAAACCCTAAGGATGATATGATGCAATTGCTAAAAAAGGCTGAGGACATAATGTACCAACAAAAACTATTAGAAAGCCGTAGCTTAAGGAGTGGAATTATAAACTCTATAAAATCCACTTTAAATGAAAAAAGCCATGAGACCGATGAACATGGAGACCGCCTAAAGGAGATTAGTCAAAAACTAGGCAGGGTTATGAATCTCTCCGAGCTAGAACTTTATGAATTAGAACTATTAGCTGTTTTACACGATATTGGTAAAATTGTTATCAAGGATAGCATTCTAAATAAACCTGGAAAGCTTACAGAAGAAGAATGGGAGGAGATGAAAAGGCATCCTGAAATAGGCTATAGGATTGCGCAATCAGTGCCGGAATTATCGCAAATTGCTGATTATATCTTAACCCACCATGAGAGGTGGGACGGCAAAGGCTACCCAAGAGGGTTAAAGAAAGAGGAAATACCTCTCTTATCGAGAATATTAGCCGTGGTGGATGCCTATGATGCCATTACTTCAGTGAGGCCTTACAAGGAGGCATTACCCAAGGAAGTTGCAATAGACGAAATAGCCAAAAATGCGGGGACACAATTTGATCCGACAGTTGCCCATTTATTTT
Source organism: uncultured Clostridiaceae bacterium (assembly GCA_964623185.1). GTDB lineage: Bacteria > Bacillota > Clostridia > Peptostreptococcales > Natronincolaceae > CAYMGQ01. The sequence continues at coordinate 3,240 of CAZUTD010000084.1, read as the reverse complement.
TAAAAGAGGTGGTAGGAGATTTATAGCCAAGCTAGGATGACTGCTTTATTAGGTATTTGCCGATAAATATTAAGAAGAAAAAAAGTCTGGCCTATATGAATTTAAGATCCATATAAGCCAGACTTTTTATTTATGTTAGAAGGAATCATCTGTCGGCTTTAAACCGTAGACCCTGCCCACGGGTATTGTAAACATCAATCCCACACCTGGCTTTGTAATATCTCCAACAATCTCTTTTGTAGCAGCAACAGCTTTTTCTACAAGTTCCTCATCGTCAATTAATGTGAAGATTGTTTTATTATAAGGTCTTGAGTTATCCATAAATGCTTTGATAGATCCGAATAGTGGAAGATTATCATTATTATGAACTATAGCACTCCCCATTCCCTGACTGTCTAAAATAGTGGCACCAGTAACTCCTATTTCAAGGAATTTTGATAAGATATCATCGAGATAATCAATTTGATTGAGAACTATAAACAATGCTTGCACCTTGTCACCTTCTTTCTTACTAAAAATTTAACTACATGCTAACTTTTTATTGGTTTTTTCTTGGCTTTTCTTTACTTTATTTAGTCCGTCAACTTCGCCAGATTTTTGTATAGCTATTTTAGCAAATACTGGCCCCAAAGCTTCATAAATTAGGACACTAAACATGATAATTGTAATAAGTGCTACACTATACTGGGGCAGCTGCTGTCTGACTATCATGGATAGACCTATAGATATACCCCCCTGGGGTAGTAAACTGATTCCTAAGTATTTTACAACTGCCTCATCTGCATTTACAGCCCTTGCACCAATCCATGCACCAATTATTTTACCTCCAGCCCTAGATATAACATAGGCAATACCTAGTGCGCCCACCTTGGATAAAATACTAATATTAAGGCTTGCACCTGCTAGGGTAAAAAACAGGAGATAAAAGGGTGAAATAAACTCTTGTGTTACTGAAAAAACCCGGTTAGAATTATGCAATAAATTCACAAGGGTTGTTCCAATCATAATACAAGTCAAAAGAGATGACAAGCCTAGTAAGTTTGCAACCCCTGTGGCTCCGCCTATTGTTGCCAGGCTCATAGCCAGTAATTCCTCTTTGTTAGCAGCTTTTTTAGCTACAAAGGTCAGTAGGACCCCAAATAAAAGTCCAAGTAGGATTGAACCCACGATTTCAATAATTGGTTGGGTTAGCATCTGCCACAATGAGTGGTGTGCAACCCCTGTTACTATTTTAGCTACCGACATGGCCAGACCAAAAACCATAATACCAAACACATCATCCAAGGCAACAACTGGTAAGATTGTTCTTGTGAGTGGACCATGGGCCCTGAACTGCCTAATCACCATGATGGTAGCAGCGGGTGCTGTTGCAGCCGACATGCTTGCAATAACAAGGCTAAAGGCAAATTCCTGCTTAAATATAAAATACATTACAGAAAATACAACTAATACAGCCCCAATAACTTCTGCTAATGTAATTATAACAATGGATTTTCCAAGTTTTTTCATATCCTTCCAAATAAACTCGCTTCCAACACTAAAGGCAATAGTAGCTAGAGCTAGTTCATTAATGATACCCATGGATTCAATATCCATATCCGTAATAAGCTTTAAAAAGGAAGGACCAATAAATACTCCAGCTATTAGATAACCCGTAACATTGGGTAAGTTGAAAAATCTAGCTGCCCTCCCGCCTAAAATACCCACCAATAAAACTATTGCAATTTTTAAAAATATGTCCAATGCGTATTTCCCTCCATCTATATTGATATTATTTTTCAGAGTGTTATTATTACAAAAATAAAGTTTTATGTAAAAACACCTATAAATTACACAAAAAATAAATGGCCTAGGCCAAATATTTTAAAATACAAGATAATTATAAATTTTTAATGTTCTTGTTATGAATTCTTGGATTTTGAAAGTGCCTTTATTAAATTTTGCTGTCTTTGATATTCATCTATATCAATAACCACATACTTCCCCCGACCGTTTTTGGTTAAAAAAACAGGTTCCCCATCTTTACAATCTTTTAAAACATTATTATAGTTACGCAAATCTGATATTGGTTTTATATTTATCAATTAAAACACCTCCGGCGTAAATAGAGCCAAATAACATTATATACCCTGATGGGACAAAAGTCAACTTAAAATTTTAATAACAATATGCACGCATATATTACGATATATATATCCCAATAAGTTTTGTGAATTAAAATCTATTCTGGTTTACAATGCCCGAATACTTGTGATATTATGAATTTTACGGATAAATCATATGATTCAATTAAAATGTTTTTTGGGTGGATATTGAATCCAATCCAAAGTTTTGCTATAAGTGATAAAACTTGTTTTGAAAATTTTTAATAGATAATAAGACAAAACATGAAAATTTTATAGAATATTTATTGAAAGGGGTTTTACTATGGTTGAGGTAAGGGGAAAGTTTAACACTGCTATCATCTATACGGAAAATGTGGAAGAGGAAGCAAAAAAACAAATTGAAACCTTGTGTGACCAAGAATTTACAAGGGGAAGCAAAATAAGGGTTATGCCCGATGTCCATTATGGTATAGGCTGTACCATAGGAACAACCATGACAATAGAAGATAAAGTTGTTCCTAATTTAGTTGGGGTGGATATTGGTTGTGGTATTGAGGTAATTAGGCTTAAAAACCGAAATATTGAATTAGAAAAGTTAGATAAACTTATCTATAAAAGAATACCATCGGGTTTTAATATTAGGAAAAATGAACATAGATTAAATGAAACAATTGATTTAGATGGATTAAAATGCAGGGGAAAAGCTAATCTTTCAAGGGCTAGACGAAGTATAGGGACACTGGGGGGAGGCAACCATTTCATAGAGGCCAATAAGGACAGCAAGGGGAATTTATATATTGTTGTCCACTCTGGTAGCCGTCATTTGGGTTATGAGGTTGCAAGACTATATCAAGAAGAGGCCTATAGGTCGTTGAAAAATGATTTGGACATACCTAAGGCCCTGGCCTATGCATCAGGCCAACTATTCGATGATTATGTCCACGATATGAAAATAGTCCAGGACTTTGCAAAGCTGAATAGAAAAGCCATGGTGGATGAAATTATACAAGGTATGAAATTTGATGTGGAAGACCAATTCACAACAATTCATAATTACATTGACACTGAAAACATGATTTTGAGAAAGGGTGCTGTATCAGCCCAAGAGGGGGAAAAGTTATTGATACCCATAAAT
>CAZUTD010000083.1:0-6769 GCA_964623185.1 uncultured Clostridiaceae bacterium | reverse complement strand
AAAGCGACATTTATCATCTTAACAAAATTAATTCTCCCTGTCAAGGATATTTTTAAAAATATTTTTTTCCTTTATTGCAGGTCTTCCATACTTTTTTCAAATTCTTTTTTGAACTTCTTAATGACCTTTTTTTCTAAACGAGATACTGTCATCTGTGAAACTCCTAACTCTTTTGCGACTTCCACTTGTGTTTTCCTGTCGAAAAACCTGTCCTTTAATACCTTAATTTCTACTTCATTTAGCTTTTTCATTACCCTTTTTATAAAATCTTGATTCTCTATATACTCATAGTTCTTATCTGTTTCACCTATTAAATCTATCATCCTTATGTTTTTATCTTCGCCGTCATTTTCATATGTTAAGTCCAAGGATTTAGGGGTGTAGACCTGGCCACCTTCTATTGCTTCGATAACTTCTTCCTCTGAACAATTAAGAAAATCCGCTATATCTTTAATTTTAGGTGTTCTCTGAAGTTCCTGCTGTAATGTTGTTTTGGCCATATTAACTTTTTTGGATAGTTCTTGTATTCTTCTGGGCACACGGATAGACCATCCTTTATCCCTAAAGTGTTTTTTTATCTCTCCTATAATGGTAGGGGTGGCGAAACTAGAAAATTCAAAACCCTTGTCGATATCATATCTTTCTATGGCATATATTAATGCCAACGATGCCACCTGGTATATGTCCTCATATTCTATGCCTTTATTAATAAATTTTTTGGACAAAATTTCTCCTATATATAGATGTCTATTGATTAATTCATTTCTCATTTCTATGGATCTAGTCTCTCTATATTTTAAAAATAATTCTTTTTCTGTTAAATCTTTTAGGGATTTATTTGTGTCTATAATTGTTTGAGAGTTTTCAGCTAGATTTTTCATTAAATATCATCCCCCACATATTTCGTCATTTTTATAAGAGTCCCTTTACCCTTATTGGATAGTACCTTTACATCATCCATAAGGGTTTTAATAATAAAAATCCCCAAGCCTCCTTCCTTTAATTCTCCCAAATTAGGTGTTTTTATATTTTTGCTTAGACAACCTTTTCCATTATCATAAACTGAAATTGTAATCTTTTCCTCATCAGCATAGAAATCAATGTGAAAATTTGTTTCTTCCTTGCATTTTCCGTGGGTAATTGCGTTGGTACATGCTTCTGAAATAGCCACTTTTATATCTTCTATTTTTTCAATATCAAAGCCCATTCTATTGGCTATCCCCGTTGCAGTTAATCTTATAACGCTCACATATTCTGGTTTGTTGGGTACAGATAATTTTATTACATCGCAATTCATATCATTCATATTAATCTGCTCCTCCATATTTAACATATTATTTTTATCTCACTCCCCTATAATAAAAATTTTATCTAAACCCGTTATATTTAATAACTTCTTTATGCTGGGTTTGATATTTGTTAGATAAATATTTTTATCTTCCTCCTTTAATATTTTTAAGATTCCTATTAGTACCCCTAATCCTGTGCTATCAATATAGTCTAATTTTTCAGCGTCAATTTTGATGTTTTCTTTGTTTTTTTCCAACATCCCCATAAATGTTTCTTTTAGTTTTTCGGTTGTATAAATATCTATTTCGCCATCCAGTTGTATCTTCCAAACCTTGTTTGTATCATCATAAGCTTTGTTAATCGTTAATGACATTGTTTTCCCCCTTCCAAAATTTTTCTTTAAACATTATTATAACAAATTTGTTTCCTTTATACTAGTATTAGGACCCTTCATTAGGGGTCTTGCCTCCTTTGTGTTTAAGACGCCCTTCTTGCTTTTATAATGTATACGCAAAAATGCAAGGGTATTGATTTAATACCCTTGCTACAAAATTATGGGGGTTAAATAACAAAATTTTGTTCTTATTTCATATTTTCCCCAAAATATTTGATTCAAACATTTTTTTAAAATATCTCGTTTTTATTCCTCATCATCGTCATGTTGTGGTATCTGGGCAATTGATACTATGTTTTTATTGTCATCTGTCCTCATTAAGGTAACTCCCCTTGTATTCCTGCCCATTTTAGATATATTGCCCACATTTAGCCTGATAACTATCCCATCATTTGTTATTAATAGGACTTCATCTTCCTTGGTTACTATTTTAGCTCCCACTAACAAGCCTGATTTTTTAGATATGTTGAAGGTTTTAATACCCTTTCCGCCCCTTAACTGGACACGGTATTGGCTTAGGTCTGTTCTCTTACCAAAACCTTTTTCGGTTACTACCAAGATTTCCTTGTTTTCTTCGACTATTTCCATGGCTACTACTTCATCGTCATCGTCTAAGGTGATGCCCTTAACACCCATGGCAGCCCTCCCCATATCTCTTACATCTTCTTCTTTAAACCTTATAGCCTTTGCCCTTGCAGTTATCATAATAATTTCCTTGTCCTTATCTGCAAGTCTTACGCTAATAAGCTCATCATCTTCCCTTATGCTTATGGCAATTAAACCACTTCTTCTTGTGTTTTCAAACTGGTTTAGTTGTGTCTTTTTGACAATACCTTTTTTGGTTGCCATAACAAGGTATTGTGATTCCCAATCCCTGGTAACAGGTATAGTTGTGGCTATCTTTTCATTTGCGTCCAATTGTAGTAGATTTACAATAGCTGTTCCTCTTGCCTGCCTCCTTGCCTCGGGAATTTCATAGACATTGAGTTTATATACCCTTCCCTTATTTGTAAAAAATAGGAGATAGTCATGGGTTGAAGTAATTATTAGTTTTTCAACAAAGTCTTCTTCCCTGGTAGTCACTGCCGCTATACCCTTGCCGCCTCTTCGCTGAATTTTATAGGTATCAGCAGGCAGCCTTTTTATATAGCCAAAGTGAGTTAATGTTATAGCAACATCTTCTTCTTCAATCATATCTTCCATATTAATCTCTTCAAAATCTAATGCTATGTCCGTTCTTCTGTCATCACCGTATTTGTCTTTCAGTTCAAGTAGTTCTTCTTTAATAATGTTTAATATTAATTCTTCACTAGCTAAAATTTCCCTCAATCTTTCAATAAGTTCTATTGTTTCCTTATATTCTTCTTCTATTTTTTCTCTTTCCAAGCCTGTTAAACGACGGAGTCTCATGTCCAGGATTGATTGAGCTTGTTTTTCTGATAAGTTGAATTCCTTTATTAACCCGTCTTTTGCTATTTGGTCTGTTTTTGATGACCTAATTAATTTTATTACTTGATCTAGATTATCTAGGGCTATTTTTAAACCCTCTAATATATGGGCCTTGTCCTCCGCTTTATTTAAATCATATCTTGTCCTACGGGTTATAATATCTTTTTGGTGATTTAAATAATGCTTTAACATTTCTTTAAGATTTAAAGTTCTAGGTCTCCCATTTACCAAAGCAATCATAATAATACTAAAAGTAGTTTCCATTTGTGAATGTTTGTATAGTTGGTTTAAAACTACATTAGCATTAGCATCCCGTCTTAATTCAATAACAATACGCATTCCGGTACGGTCACTTTCATCTCTTAAATCGGAAATCCCTTCAATTCTTTTATCCCTTACCAATTCAGCAATTTTTTCTATTAGCCTTGATTTATTTACCTGGTAGGGTATTTCTGATACGATAATTTGTTGCCTGTTTTTCTGGGATTCTTCTATAAGAGCCTTGGCCCTTACCTTAATTTTTCCCCGTCCTGTTCTGTAGGCCTCCCTAATGCCCTGGGTCCCTAAAATACAGGCACCAGTAGGAAAATCAGGTCCTTGTATGGATTCCATTATTTCATCAATATCAGCATCAGGATTATCCGCTAGGGTGATTACACCATCTATTACTTCCCTTAAATTATGGGGAGGGATTGATGTGGCCATACCGACTGCTATACCACTGGATCCATTTACCAATAGATTAGGAAACCTACTTGGTAAAACTGAAGGTTCTTCCATTGTTTCATCAAAATTGGGTATAAAATCCACCGTCTCTTTTTGAATATCTCTTATCATTTCCATGGAGATTCTAGTTAATTTTGCTTCTGTGTACCGCATTGCAGCAGCACCATCCCCGTCTATAGAACCAAAGTTTCCATGGCCATCTACCAATAAATATCTAGTTGAAAAAGTTTGTGCCAGTCTTACCATTGCATCATAGACCGCTATATCGCCATGGGGGTGGTATTTTCCCAAAACATCCCCGACAATACGGGCTGATTTTCTATGTGGTTTATCTGGTGTCAAGCTTAATTCAATCATGGCATATAAAATTCTTCTATGAACGGGTTTTAACCCATCCCTTACATCAGGGAGGGCCCTACCCACTATAACGCTCATAGCATAGTCAATATAGGATTTTTTCATTTCATCAGCTATACCTATAGGGACAATTTTATCATTTTCTTCTATCATAATTTATTCCCCCTACTATATATCCAAATTTGTAACATACTTTGCATTTTGTTCGATAAATTCTCTTCTAGGTTCTACCTTATCACCCATTAAAGTGATAAATATTTCGTCCGCTTCTGCGGCATCGTCAATAGTTATTTGTAATAATGTCCTCTTTTCGGGATTCATTGTTGTATCCCAAAGTTGTTCTGGGTTCATCTCCCCAAGACCCTTGTACCTTTGAATATCAACTTTTGTCCCCCTGCCTAGTTCTTCTAATATTTTATCCAATTCCTTATCCGAATAAGCGTAGTATTCTGCCCTACCCCTTTTAACCCTATAGAGGGGCGGTTGGGCCGCAAAAATATGGCCTGTTTCTACCAATGGTTTCATATACCTAAAGAAAAAGGTTAGCAATAGGGTTCTTATATGAGCACCATCAACATCGGCATCAGTCATAATAACTATTTTATGATATCTTAGTTTTTCTATATCAAATTCTTCACCTATGCCTGTCCCAAAAGCGGTAATCATGGCCCTAATTTCATCAGAATTTAAAATTCTATCTAACCTAGTTTTTTCAACATTAAGTATTTTTCCCCTGAGTGGGAGTATTGCCTGTGTTATACGGTCTCTTCCCTGCTTAGCACTGCCGCCAGCAGAGTCCCCTTCCACCAAATAAATTTCACTTAAGGCTGGGTCTTTTTCAGAACAATCGGCTAGTTTTCCGGGTAAAGCCATGCTTTCTAGGAGACCCTTCCTCCTAGTTAATTCCCTTGCCTTTTTAGCAGCCTCTCTTGCCCTTTGAGACCTTAAGCTTTTTTCCACTATTATTTTTGCTTCATTTGGGTTTTCTTCTAGGAATACTTCTAAATTTTCACTTACAATAGATTCAGTTATTCCTCGAATTTCACTATTGCCCAATTTGGTCTTGGTTTGCCCTTCAAATTGGGGTTCATACAATTTTATAGAAATAACAGCTGTTAACCCCTCCCTGATGTCTTCCCCGACGAAGTTTTGGTCCTTCTCCTTTAAAAATCCATTTTTCCTGGAATATTCATTAAAAATCCTGGTTAAAGCTGCCCTAAAACCACTTAGGTGGGTACCACCTTCTTGGGTATTAATATTATTTGCAAAACTAATTATGTTTTCTGTATAGGCATCAGTATATTGCATAGCAACTTCTATAATATTGCCATCTCTTTCTCTTTCAAAATATATGATTTCGTCATGTATATTTGTTCTTTTTTTATTCAGATGGCTTACAAACTCTTTTATACCCCCGCTATAGTGAAAGATGGTTTCTTTCTGTTTTTTGCTAGTCTTTTCTTCCTTCTCATCTTCCAAACCAATATCTATATCTTCATCCATATCTTCATCTGTATCTTGGTCTTTTCTTTCATCTTTTAAACTTATCTTTACTCCCTTATTTAAAAAGGCCAATTCCCTTAATCTATGTTCCAGTGTTTCATACTTATAATCTATTTCATCAAAAACTTTATTATCAGGTTTAAAAACTATAACTGTACCTGTTTCTGTGGTATTTCCAATTACCTCAACATCCTTTAATGGATTACCCCTTTCATATTTTTGATAGTAGACATTTCCATTTCTCTTAACCCATACTTCTAAGCTCTCTGATAATGCATTTACAACCGATACACCCACCCCATGAAGTCCCCCGGAAACCTTGTATCCTCCGCCACCAAACTTACCACCAGCATGGAGTACCGTTAATACCGTTTCTATAGTGGATTTCCCCGTTTGTGGATGAATGTCGACAGGTATCCCCCTACCATTATCAATGACTTCAATAGAATTATCTTCTTTTATTGTAACATTTATGGTGTCACAATACCCCGCCAAGGCCTCGTCTATACTATTGTCTACTACCTCGTAGACAATTTGATGCAGCCCCCTGCTACCAGTGCTACCAATATACATACCTGGACGCTTTCTGACAGGATCTAATCCTTCTAATACTTGAATTTGTTCAGCATTGTATTCCTTTATATTGTTTTGTAATTTGTCCTCCAATTTTTAACCTCCTAGATCACAAAATAACTTCATTATTTAATAAGAGCCCTGCTTATCATTTAAAATTTTCAATAAAACCATATTTAAACTAAAACAAATTAATCCCACCTCTGTTTAGGGTGGATACACGCTATTTATTTAATGCTTTTATTTTTTAAGAAAATGGGGGAGAGTTGTTTAATTTTGCCCTTTTTTGCAATGTCAAGGCAGAAATAGGGGATTCATAAACAATGGTTTTGTTTTTTTTGTTATTTTTTCTTTCTTTTCTCTCTACAAAAACTAAGGATCTTGGCTCCTCTTCTGAAATTCTTCTTATAAATCCCTCTTCTTTACATATTTTAAAAAATGTTTTGGAATCTTTGGATTTTAGAGTTGATTTAATAT
>CAZUTD010000082.1:5325-6870 GCA_964623185.1 uncultured Clostridiaceae bacterium | reverse complement strand
TACTAAAATAACCGGTGATTACCCCATTACTGTCCACAGCAAAATCCAGTAATCCTCCTTGCTTATAGCCTGTTATATGGGTAGCAGACGCATCGGATTGGTTTGCAAATTGTTCAAGGTCACTAAAATCAACATTAAATTTAAACGCCCTTGCACCATTTGGTAAGGAATCAGCGTCCTCGAGACTTATTATTAATTGCATCGTTGGACCTTTATTTTCCTCATTACTTTCATCAATCTTACCGGTCTCAATGTTAAATTCAATTTCATGTGGCCCCGTATCAGATATTGTGCCATCTGTGTTTACAACATAGACCTGATAGGTGTTTAGATCAGCTTTAACGAAAGCTAATCTTACCTCATGGGCCCCTCCTAATTCATCATAGACAGTAAATGTAGTATCCCTTGCAATAGGACTTGAACCATCCTCATTTACTATATCATCTATATTTTTTCCTGAAAACTCTGTTATGGATCCATCATATGCTTTGGTGTCCGCATTTAAGTTTCCTGTAAAAGTAACCCCTTTACCAGGATCTCCATCTGTATCTTGAACCGGTATCCCCGTTGATTTAGCCGGAAAGGAAATTCCCCTGGAAACCTGAAGTCCTTCTAGGGTAGTACCCATCCTGTTTGTTTCTGCATTGTACATATAGCCCAGTACCTTCATGCCGTCAGGTGTGGCAAGGTTTCCCTCTTCGTCTATCATAAAGCTACCTGCCCTTGTATAACTCCTGTTTAAAAAGGCAGCATCGTCTGATACTATAAAAAACCCGTCCCCATTAATCATTAAGTCTGTGTTATAGTCAGTAGTTTCCACAGCCCCCCTTATATGAAAGGTGTCCATAGAGGAAACATTCATACCTAGCCCAACTTGTTGTGGGTTAGTACCGCCCCGTCCTGCCTGGGGAGCACCCCCACCCCTTAGGGTTTGACTAAATACCTCTTGGAAAGTTACCCTAGAACCCTTAAAACCAGTTGTGTTAACATTAGCAATATTGTTTCCTATAACATCCATACGCAATTGGTGAGCCTTCAGCCCAGAAACGGCCGAAAACATTGATCGCATCATAATAATTGACCTCCTATTGTAATATTCTCTCACTTCCTCTATCATTCAGAAGTGATAAGCCTCCATAGTGGTCCGGCTTATTTAAATAATAACTGCACCGTCAATATTGGTAAATACATTATCCTTTAGTTGTTCGCCTATAGCCGCTGTAATAACGGTCTTGTTCTTTACACTTGCAATAAAAGCCCGATTTTCCATGATAATTAAAGTTTCCCTTATTCCCTTTTTCGCTGCATTGTCTATAGCACTATTTATTTTAGATATGTCTTGCTTGGTCAAGTGTATATTTCGCTGCTCTAGTCTTTCCATCGCATGTTTTGAAAACTTTAATTCATTGTTTTTTTCAAGCTGTTGGTGTAATATGGCATCAAAGTTTTTGGATGCCTTTAAATTGTCGGTTTTTTGTATCTTATTTTGGTTTAATACAGGCTTATTGTTTATCCTATAAGTAAACATAGACTTAGCCTCCTTGC
>CAZUTD010000082.1:4607-5315 GCA_964623185.1 uncultured Clostridiaceae bacterium | reverse complement strand
ATTGGTTTCCTCTTCTTCTACAGGTGTTTCAGGTGTTTCAGGTGTTTCTACTTGTAGGTTTTCTGCCAACTTTAACAAGATTTTATTAATGCTTTCCAAAGAATCACTTATATAGTTTTGGCTTTTGACCATGTTATTGTTCATCATGGTGATATGGTCAGCCAAGGTATCCTTTGTACTTCTTAGTTCCTCATTCATGTTTTGCATTTGCTCTAAGGAGCTAAACTGCGCCATTTGTGCTATAAACTCCCTGTCTTCCATGGGATTTAGAGGATCCTGGTTTTTGAGTTGTGTTACCAGCAAGTTTAGAAATGCATCCTTACCAAGGTCATCCTTTTTTTCTACCTGTTTGTCTGAATCATAGCGTCGATACTTGTGTTCTACTGTTTCAGTATTCTTTACACTGTTCATTGTTTTCCCTCCCTTAGCCCAACCTATCAAAACCTGTCACCCTTAAATAGGGATTCAAATTAGCTATCCTATCAAGTTCTACATTTTCTAGTATATTTTCTTCAAAGCTTGGCTGCACCCTTCTTGCCTTAGTTTTTAATTGCATCAAATTCCTATTCTGCCTAAAAGTTTCTGGGTCTTGTCCAACTGACACCTCGATATTAGTAATGTTTACACCTTTTTCCCTTAAGTTGTCCCTAAATGCGTTTAAATTGCTTTCTATTGTTTCCTTTACCTGGAGTGACTCTACAAAAATCC
>CAZUTD010000082.1:0-4597 GCA_964623185.1 uncultured Clostridiaceae bacterium | reverse complement strand
TAGGTGTTCAGGTACTAATTGAAGTTTTAGTTGATTTTTACCTGTTTTGTAAATACTATCTACCTTATGAATTAATTCCTCTAACAAATTTTTGCCATAAATCTTTTCAACATCAAAGTTTTTATCAAAAATATCATTTAGTTTTATATTTGGATTTTTGTTTATCTCGATTGTAGTATATGATGCTATTTCGTCGGCTTCATTGGTTGTCTTACTTTTAAAATCTTTGCTAAACTCCTCAACATTTGATAGGTTTTGTCTCAAGTCCTTTGTCTCTGATTCCTTCCCATCCAAGTCGCTATAATTTAAATCTTCTTGAATCTTTACAGGAGTTGCTTGCTTGACATTTTCAAAAGTTTCTAATTTTATCTCTCTATTATGAACTCTATTCTTGGAATGTTTACTGGCTTCTCTCAAAACTGCCTTGGCAAATTTTGAAATCTCGTGGTGTTCAAGTTTGTTTTCAAGGTTTTGCCCGTCATCATCGATAAAGGCTTCGTTTTCTTCTATGATATTTGCTAATAGTGAGATAGTCTCCTTAAGCGAAGGTGCTTCAGCTAGGCTAGCCAGATTTTGTTCAAGCTCATCCTGGCTTATATATCCCTCCTCACTAAGGGCCAACAAAAGTTCCTGTAATTGTTGTAATATTTCTGGGGAAATAAGATTTTCATATTGGCCAGTTTCTTCCTCATCAAGCTCAAGAAGTAAAAAATCCATATCCAAGTCTTCTTTACTAACTAATGATTTTGCTGGGGTTAAACCCTTGTCGTTATCTATAGTTTCATCAAATTCCTCAATTTTTTCTGCATCTTTGCAACCTATATTTTCATTAGCTGGTTTGTTTTCCTGATATAAAGCCTTAGGATTTCTGTAGAAATTATCATTGTTTTTAGGTGTTTTGTGGTCATTTCCTATATTTTTGTCCCCAGTATGTTTATAGTTTCTATCAGAAATAAAACTATTTTGACTACGATTTTCCTGTGTTTTGAGTTTGCTTTGAAATATTTGCATGAAGTCTTGTTCACCACCACCTGTTTTGATTCCTTGTGATTGACTAGATGGTGTAAATTCGCTAATATTCAATAGTCCATTTAGCATTGTGTTTTTCACCTCCTTATTACTTATTTTGAAAACCTAATATTTCTTATCAATAACCAATAGGGTTGAATCTTTCAATAAACCTATTGAGTTAAAATAAGCAAGTTGCCTATCATCTTTTTAATACATATTTTTCAGACAAATCTACTGATCTATGAGTCCTTAGTTGTTCTAATAATTCTGCAGATTTTTTTGGTTTTAATTGTCTAAGGATATCTAATACCAAATCCTCTTCAGTAAAAACAATTTCCTCTTGCCCAACTAGGTAGCTCCTGTATTTTTTGTTGCCCTTGGCCATTTCTTCTATAATATCTGTTAATTCCTGTAGGGGAATTTTTTCATATATTTCCACTAGTTCCTTAACTCTCTTATCATAATTTTTATAGATTTGGACTCCTTCTTCTAGTTTTGTTGACATCTCTTCAATATCCATATTAAGTGTTCCCAAATGATCTATATCATTATATAAGTCGGCAATAAATTCTTGATCATCCACCCTAGCTAAAACTTGGGCCGAGCTCACAATACTCATGTGCCTGTATATAAGAGCCAAATCTTCCGACTTAAATTTATTTGTTGTGCCAAGATCCTCAATTTTTTCCTTGAATGGTGCAATCTCATAAACTTTTGCCTGTCTTTTCAAATCTCTTTCCCTATTAGCCTTGTTTTGTATTTCCTTCTCAATCTCTTTCCTTTTTGTTTCCGGCATATTATACTTTGCCTTATCTATCAAACCAGGATCCAGATTTCTTAAAATATCAGAAGCAAGTTTTATGGGTAGCTTTTCAAATATAAGGGGTAGGTCCTCATCCGTTAATTCCCCACTATCATAAGTTCTGTGTATTTCCGATATAGCATCTGAAACATTCAAAGATGCGTAATAATCAACAAGCTCCTCAACTTTAACAGTTTTATCATGATCAATATCTTCTGCTATACGAACTAGTAAGCTAGGTTTTAATAGGGAATCTCTAAGCCTTTCCTTGACATTTCTCATTTTCATAGGATTTTCTCTACTTAATAATATTAATAGTTCCTTATATAATTTTTCATCTTCAGCTTTAATAATAAGTAGTTTATCTACCAACCTGTCTTCCTCGAAAGTTATGTAATGTTTGGCAATTCCCCTTTTTATGTTTTCCTGCTCCTCTTTGGTTGGGAAATTACTAAAATACAAGCCTGCTCTACCCGGCAACCATGTAAGATAGTTGTTGGCCGCAAACCTAAAATTTTCATGGGAAAAATATAAAATAGTAGCTGTTATAACTGGTATTAACAAGAATGTTAATATTACTACGACAATACTTTTTATTGGGCTTTTTCTTTCTTGAAGGCTATCAGTCATTTTAACCTCCTTTTTTTACTGTGCTTTTGTATGTTACTAATTGGTCTACTACCAAGGCTTCCTGTTTTGCCTGCTCGTCTAAAAATTCTTCATAATCTTTTTCCTTAATCTTTTCAAAAATTTTCGTTTGTTTTTTAGCTTCAACCAATTTTTGCCTTGTCTCGTCAAGCTTTATTTTTTGATTTTGTACCGAAAATGTTTGTACATCTACAAGACGATTTATATTTTCGATATGCATTGCCGAATTTTGTAGTTCTTTGATACTTGTAACCTTATTGTCCTTGGTAATTTCATCCCATTTTAATAAGTTTGATTCTTTTTTATTTAATAAAACATTTAATTTGTCCTTTTCAATTTTCATCTGCCTCAATTCTTTGGCCAGATGATTTTTTTTCTTTTCCTCTAGAAGCTCCTTAACTTTTAAAATGGTGCTAAACCTATAATTAAAATTCATGGCCATGGCATATCTCCTCTTTATTTAAGTAATTGATTCATTAATTCCAGGGTTTGATTGTACTCAAATCCCTCGTCTACTTCCTGCTTTAAGAAGGAATTAATATCCTCAATATTTTCTATAGCATAGTCAATTTTCTTGTTACTTCCTTGGGCATAAGCACCTATGTTAATTAAATCTTCAGCTTCTTTATAAACAGCTAAAACTTCTTTTATTTCATTTGCTTTTAACCTGTGTTCCTTAGATACGACATTGGGCATTACCCTACTCACACTTGCCAGAACATCAACAGCTGGGTAATGGTTTTGTGTGGCTAATTGTCTAGATAAAACTATATGCCCATCCAGAATTCCTCTTGCCGCATCTGCAATTGGCTCATTCATATCATCCCCGTCAACTAAGACTGTGTATAGACCGGTGATAGCACCCCTATCGGATGTACCACTACGTTCTAAAAGTTTTGGTAGGGCTGCAAAGACCGAGGGAGTATAGCCCTTAGTAACTGGTGGTTCCCCAATAGCCAAGCCCACTTCCCTTTGGGCCATAGCAAATCTTGTCAAGGAATCCATCAACAACAAAACATTTTTGCCCTGATCTCTAAAATATTCTGCAATTGCCGATGCCAACAGGGCACCTTTCATTCGGACTAGGGGCGGTTGGTCTGATGTTGCGACAACAAGGACGGATTTCTTTAAACCCTCTTCCCTTAAATCGTTATCTATAAATTCTTTAACTTCTCTGCCTCTCTCACCTATTAAGGCGATAACATTTATATCAGCCTGGGTGTTCCTTGCTATCATACCCATTAAGGTGCTTTTCCCAACACCACTGCCGGCAAAGATTCCTATTCTCTGTCCATTGCCACAAGTTAATAATCCATCCAAGCATTTTAAACCCAAGGATAAAGGCTCCAAAATTCTTGTGCGTTCTAGTGGGTTCAATGGCTTCCCAACAACAGAATAGGATGTTAACCCCATTACTTTTTCCTTGCCATCAATTGGATTTCCTAACCCATCAAGTATTCTTCCTAATAATTCCTCCCCAACATCTACCGTTAATGTAGTGCCCAAGGCCTCTACCTTGCTGCCAGGACCAATACCCTCCATTTCTCCTAATGGCATTAGGAGGACTTTTTTATCTTTAAATCCTACTACCTCTGCAATTATTGGTTCTTGGCCTTTTAGCGGAAATATATTGCAAATCTCACCTATCTTTACGGCAGGCCCAATTGCCTCAATAGTTAAACCTATTACCTGTGAAACATAACCCACATATTTAATTAGATCTAATTCTCTAAGAGATTGCTTATATCTTGTTAAGTCTATTGTCTTCATGAAACCCCTCACCTTTTAAAAGTTTTTTAAACAATGCCTTAATTTGATTAATTTGACTGTCAATACTAGCATCAACTTTACCTGATAAGGTTTCAATTACAACACTGCCCTTTGCCAATGCTGCATCACTTTTGATTTGAACTTCATCAACACCTTCGGTCATCATATATATATTATTTTTATTGCTATTAACAATTTTATAATCATTTTCATTAACCCTAATAATCAGAGTTTCCGTAAATGTGCATTTTTCCAATCCGTTTTTTATTAGATTAAGTAATAGTTCATGGTTGTTATCAATTTCGTGATCAATTACCTTTTCCATGGTATAGATTACAAGGTCAATTATCTCCTTTTCTAATTCCT